>NZ_JAMPKJ010000094.1 GCF_039962115.1 Funiculus sociatus GB2-C1
GTATTTCATCAGATATTCTTATGAATCAGACTGCGTGATCGCTCACCCGTTTTTTGCGAGCGCCTTTGTTTAGACCCCATATTACCTCAGCATCGACTTTTGCAAGAGGTCTAATGATTAACGCTTGGGATTTTTCCTCAAAGCTTTATGGATTTTTTTCCATTTCTCTTTCTCGACTAATTGCGCCTTTTTATCTTGTTTGCGGCTCAAATATGCAACTTCTTGTTCCAGCTTTTGATAGTTGTGGAAACGTTGCTTATCAAGCGTACCCTCAAAAATCGCCTGTTGCACTGCACATCCAGGTTCTTTCTCATGTTGACAGTCGCGGAAGCGACACAACTTTGCGATAGTTTCGATATCCGAAAAAGTTGACTGCAAACCTTCATTTCCAGCCCATATTTGTATTTCTCGCATTCCCGGAGTATCTATTAGCAAACCCCCAGAAGGTAAGATGATTAACTCTCGATGTGTTGTGGTGTGACGACCGCGACTATCTCCAAGGCGGACTGATTGAACAGCTTGAATGTCTTCACCTACTAATTGATTCGTAATCGTGGATTTTCCCACTCCAGAAGAACCAATTAGGGCTACAGTTTGCCCAGTGCTAAGGTAAGGAGTTAAGGCTTCTAGTCCAAGCTGGGCGATCGCGCTCAGAATGATAATCTCTACACCGGGTGCGATCGCTTCTATTTCAACTCGTCTTTCCTCAACTCGATCGCACAAGTCTGCTTTATTCAGAATGATGACTGGATTAGCGCCACTTTCCCAAACTAAAATCAGATAGCGTTCAATTCTTCTAACATTGAAATCCCCATCTAATCCCGAAACTAGAAATACCGTATCAATGTTAGTACCAATGATTTGCTCATCTGTAATTGCGCCTACAGTTTTCCGAGAAAATTTACTTTTGCGCGGCAAAATCTCATGGATTATTGCTCTTTCTTCGCCGTTGAGCAGGCTAATTACTACCCAATCTCCTACCGCCGGAAAGTCTGCGCGTCCTCCGGCTTGGTGGCGCATTTTCCCCGTGACTTCTGCTCTTTGCTCTCCAAACTCAGTATAGAGAAGGTAAGTGTTTTTCTGCTCTATAGCGACTCGCCCAAGAGTATATTCCTGTTGCAAATAGCTATTGAAGTTTTTGGCAAAAAAACTATTCCAGCCTAATACCTCTAAATTCATTTAATTTTCCTCTAGGTGTGCGTATGCTGACCGCTACACTCACAGAGGAATTGTGAAAATTATTCGCGTACATCTGTGAGGTTACGGTGTTGTGTCTTGATGGCTATTGGTTTCAATCGCGACAATATCCTTCATGGTTCTTTCTCCTTTAATAGTTTTCAAGAATTTTCCAATCGAGCTTGTAACATCGTACTACAAGAAATCAACCGAAGCAATGTAGTTTACATAACTTAGGAATATTCACAGAGCAGATACATTGAAATAAGCGCGATCGCTTAGCTTATATTATTGGCGCGTTTGGCTTTAGGACATCACCCAATCAGGCGACTCGAAGGGATGAAGTTTTAGTAAGCGTAGGGTGGACTACCTCCTACTGGCTTTATTAAGACTCTTGAGAGATTTTGCGTTTGAAAAACAAAACCCAACAACCAGTAACCGAGGGGGCGTTGTTGGGTTTAGCTATGATTATCAACCTAAAAATTCCTAAAAAAAAGAATAAGTGAGGCGGTCGTCGCCTCACTTATTGCATTCCCAGTCAGAAACTCTTAACGAGTAAATCTTTTTATCGTGCGGAAGCAGCCTGTGCTTGGGAACCAGCCGACTTCAGCTTGCGCGAGGATACTGACCTTGGCAAGGTGTCTAGTTTAGGTTGAACATTAGACACTGCTTTGGTTTCTAAGTTATTAAAATCTTCCGAGCTATTAAGGATTTGAACAACTTGATCTAAACCTGTCATTTCCAAAATAATTCTGACTTCATCGCTGCTTGAATGAATAAAAGCTTTGCAACCAGAGGCTTTAGCCATTCTCAAAACTGAAACTAGAGCCATTAAGCCAGAACTACTCATAAAGGTGACATTTTTCAGGTCGAGTAGAACAATTTTAACTCCCTGCTTAATCAGGATTTCGATATCACGGGTAAACTGCGTAGCCTTAGAACTATCCAAAACATCAGGAGATTGAACGACTTTAGAAAGAATGCTCATATAGATACGCCTCAATTAGTAAAAGAAATGGGGAAAATTTTGCTGAAATGGTTGTTAAAAAGGACAACAGATTTATGTGCATTTGTTATGCCAAAAGTGGCAGCTTGCACTCCTGGAAATAGCGAGCGATCGCATTCTCCAGAGATGGCAGCAAAACACCCCTTTCGCTAGTCAGAACGCTGTACCTTGGACGCGGTGCCAATAGTTGCAGAGCTTGCATGGGACGAGCTTCAACCTGCTTGGCATCGAGACGAGCGCATCTAGCTGCAAACCTTGCCAAATCAGCCCAGGAACTCTCACCTGAGTTAGCGATGTGCCACAAGCCGTACTCGCCGTCAATTAAAAGATCGAGGCTGGTATTGACAAGATCCGGAATGTATGTAGGTGAGATAACCGCATCCTCTACCGCTACGAAGGGCTTCCCAGCGGAGAGCGTCCGTAGGGCAACGGTGATAAAGTTATACTCGTCCCACGGCCCAAAGAAGGCGCTGGTACGGATTACAAGTGCTGAGGGCAGGGCTTGTAAGACACGCACCTCAGCTTCACCTTTGCTGCGTCCGTAGACGTTAAGCGGTGCAACAGAATCACTTTCAACGTAGGGAGAGGTAGAAACTCCATCGAAAACAAGATCCGATGAGAAGGTGAGTAGTTGCACTCCATGCCGAGCGCAACGTTCGGCTAAAACTGCTGGCCCGTCAGCATTTTCGCGCCGGCAAGCATCAGGTTCTAGTTCGGCATCATCTACGCGAACATATCCGGCGGCGTTGACAATTGCCCAAGGCTTCAACTCTGTTAATACAGTATCAACAGAGGCGGGGTTAGCAATATCCATCTCTCGGCGTGTTAAGAGATGGTATGGAATACCCCGAAGGTCACACAGTCGAGCAAAAGCATTTCCTAGCGTCCCGGTTGCTCCTGAGATTAAAAGAGGACGGAGGGATTGTGGATTGTGGATTGTGGATTGTGGATTTTCTCGGAATTGGGAATTAGAAATTTGTGAAGAGGAAGTGTTCTTATCTTCCCAAGTCCCCAGTCCTAAGTACCCAGTCCCTTCTTCGCCAGTTCCCAGTCCCGAATTGCAACTTACTGGAGGATAGAGAAGTCGCTGGGATCGCCACCACCAACCAGGTACATCGAGAAGCGGATGCTCGTATGTCTCACCTTTGGCCAAGTCGCGGATCATTCGGGCAATTGCTGTGGGACGGGGGTGAGGCGATCGCAAGTCGAATACCCCAGGCTCGTAGTGTCCTTCATCCCTAGTCACCAGGCTATTCCAGTCGTAGGAACCCAACAGCGACCAAGCGGTGATGGCACGCAAGTCTACACCTTCGGAACGCACAGTGTTTGCGGCATCCCAAACTTCCTTAAGCCAACGCAACTGCTCTTCACGGGTGCAACCGTGGTGTACTTCGGTGACTGCGATCGCTATTTCGTAGCGTTCCCATACTTCTTTTATGAGTGTACGCGGCCCCGCTATCCCTTCGGTGCAAACCCGCACGGCTTCTACATCTGCGTACTGATCCCGCCCGTTGCTTCCATGTGTCCAACTAGGATAACGGTCAAGGCGCTCATCAAGGAAGCGATCGCTTGTCAAATAATGATTAATGCCCATTATGTCCGGCGGACAGGGATTTTCCAGAAACCACTCCAGATCAGCTTCATCGATCCCCACCACCTTACGCAGATATGACCAAAGGGGATGAGCTTGGTTCAGGCGACCGCACAGCAGATCGAAACTCAGCCAGCGACGCTCATTTTCAAACTCTGCCTGATACGCCATCTTCGGCGTACTGAAAACCTTACACAAGTCTTCCGTTTGCACCAACTTTGCAGCCGGGTTAATTTGACGAATCGCCTGCATCGAAAGAATAACAGCGCGGCACTGCGTCAACAACGCCTGAATGAAAGTGAAAGCATCCCGACCGTGAGGATACCAGTGACCGTATAATCCGCTAAAACGCGCCGTAGTCAAAGGCTCGTTGACAGGCGTGTAATTTTCCACCCAAGGATAACGCTCAGCAACCGCGTGGGCAAACTCTGCCAGTCCAGTCGCAAAGGATGGATCGATCAGGCTAGTATGACGCGGGCCGCTACCGTGGTGAACTAAGCCGACAATCGGATTGATGCCGAGTTCTTGCAAACGTCCCAGTCGCTCATCTGCCCACGACCAATCTGCCTTATCTGGCCCTTCGGGAGCAGTTAGTTCCCACAACACCGGGTAGCGAATCGCAGTCACGCCTAGTTCGGCAAACAAGTTGAGGTCATCCAACCGGGTTCCGTGACCGTTGCGCTCCATCTGGTTGAAATAGCGATCGCCTACGCGATTAACGGTACACTCTAGCCCCGCCCACATCTCCAATTTTGATTTTTGATTTTTGATCTTGGAATCTTGAATTAATTCAGAATTCCTAATTCCTATTTGCCTATTTAATGATGCTTTTGTCATTTTTCACTCCTCATTAATTCGCTGTCGCGTCACAGGTACATTAGGTAATGTCCACAGTTAGTCACAGGTAAGGTGGGCATCACCCACCCTACAGAACAATGACTAATAACCCATGACTAATGACTAATGACTAATGACTGCCTTTCCCGTTACCGTTTGCTGTCACTGTTTCCGTCTGTGGGCGTTGCTCAACAATTTCGTTGAGACTAACATTCTGGGTATAGCCGCTTCTACCTTCTACTGGTTCTAGTTCTAAAGGTAGTTTTGTGCTGATCTTTTCGTGGATCGAGAGAGCTTGAGCGACCACTTGATCCATGTTGTAATACTTGTAAGTCGCTAGCCGCCCCACGAAATGCACACCAGGAGTTGCATCAGCTAGTTCCTTATATTTCTTGTAAACTTCAGCGTTTTCTGGACGCGGTACTGGGTAGTAAGGATCTCCCTCGGCGCGAGGGTACTCGTACACAAGGCTAGTTTTAGGATGCTCTTGTCCTGTCAGATACTTAAACTCTGTTATCCGGGTATATAGCTGCTCGTTGGGATAGTTTACTGTCCCGGTTGGTTGATAGTTTGGCTGGTTGAGGGTTTCGTGCTTGAACTCTAGGGAACGGTAGGGAAGTTTGCCATAGCGGAAATCGAAGTAAGCATCAACTGGCCCGGTGTAAATCATCTCCCGATAGGGCATTATCTGCTGAATTTCCCGATAATCGGTGTTGAGCATGATTTTGATGTTCGGGTGAGACAACATTTTCTCGAACATCCGGGTGTAGCCGTGCAATGGCATTGCCTGATAAGTATCGGTAAAATATCGGTCGTCGCGGTTGGTGCGAGTTGGTACGCGAGCTGTAACTGATTTGTCAAGTTCCGAGGGGTCGAGATCCCATTGCTTGCGGGTGTAACCACGGAAGAACTTTTCATAAAGTTCCCGTCCAACTTTGCTAACAACTACATCCTCCGAAGTGCGGATATATTCTTTCTTTTCCGCAACCGATGCAAAGAACTCTTCAAGTTGAAACGAGGTGAGATTTAGTCCGTAAAGTTTATTTACGGTATCGAGGTTGATGGGAATTGGAACTAATTGACCGTCTACACTAGCTAATACGCGATGTTCGTAAGAACGCCACTCGGTGAAGTTTGAAAGGTACTCGAAAACTTGGCGGGAGTTGGTGTGGAAGATGTGGGGGCCGTACTTGTGTACGAGAATGCCTTCATCATTGTAGTGGTCGTAAGCGTTGCCACCAATATGCGATCGCTTGTCTACAATCAGAATCTTCTTTCCTGCCTGACTCGCCAGCCTCTCAGCCAAAACGCTTCCAGCAAAACCAGCCCCAACAATGAGATAATCAAACATTTTTTTATTCCGCCTTTTGAATTGCGATTAGGAATCTTGCTGGCATAAAAAAATACCAGCTACGTACAGTAACAACCTCTCCAACTTTGAAAACTCAGCCTTGTGCAACTTACTCGAAAAGGCACTTTCAAAGTTATATCTGACCAAAATGGAACAAACTCTAGAAATACCGCGATTTAATTTGCGTTGGTAAAGTGGGCTACCCCACCCTGAGAATGCAAACCTTATCCTAGCGCGGCAGCATCTTGACTCTCTTAGCCTGTAGAAACGCTTTGCATATCCGGCGTTAACACCTCTTTAGAAGACGCACTTGCGTTGCTAATTACACCTTCCACCAGCTGCATCATACTTCCCCAAGTGGAATCCCAAGAATTGTCGGCTAAAAACTCATCCACCTTGTTCAGCCACTCACATTCCTGAGATTGATTCAACGCCGTCTCAACTGCGGCAACAAAATCTGGTACTGTGTCTGCAATCTGTACCAAACCCATATCCCCGTAAGGACGCACCACATCACGGATAGAAGTAGACACCACTGGTTTACCAGCAGCGAGGTATTCTGGGGTTTTTGTGGGACTAATAAAGCGTGTTGACTCGTTATGAGCAAAAGGCAACAATGCCACATCCCATCCAGCAATATATGCAGGCAACTCTTGATAAGATTTGCCACCCAGATAATGAATATTGGGGTGGCGTGGCAAAACTTCTGGATCTATTTTGACAACTGGACCAATAATAACTAAATGCCAGTCAGGACGCGCTTCGGCAATGCCACCAAGCAAGTCGATGTCCATGCGCTCGTCTATCACCCCAAAGAATCCCAGACGCGGGTGGGGAATATCCACTTGATCTGCTGGTTCTTGTGTAACCTTGCGTTCAACGTCTCGACATTGTGCAAAGTGCGCTTTGTCAATGCTACTCGGAAATGCGTAGACGTTCGGGTGGTGGTTACGCTTGCTCTCGTAAATACTTTGTCCGCCTGTAAATACCAAGTCTGCACGGCTGAATAGTTCAGCTTCCAGCTCTTTTAGGGCAGGTGGCGCTCCCTTAAATGCAGATAGCTCGTCCATGCAGTCATAGACAACAACCTGCGGCTCTAAGTGGCGCGAGAACCCCATAGCCATCGGCGTATAGTACCAGAGGATGTAGTCGCTAATCTGCGCTGCATCAAACAAATCATCTAACATCACCTGTTGAGTGGTTTTTACTGCTTCTTCACTCAGTCCTTCTCTCAGGTGCGGCACTACAACGCAGACTCCATCTTCACCGATGCTAATATCAATTCGCCCCTCGGCATCGGCACTAAAAATCGGCTCTTCGATAAAAAATACACGTCGCTGCTTGCTAAAGCGGCTTAGGAGATGCTGAGGTCGCTGATAGACAAAATTCCAACGTAAATGCGACAAGCAGACCAGATCCGGTGTATCTGAAAAGGAAGATTTAGGAAAATCAAACTTCAACTTTGATAATGCATTTAGGGATGGTGATTCGGGTGCGGTTTTAGAAGAATTTTCTATTTCCCATGCTCCAACACTGCTAACACTATTGTTCACTTTTTTTTCCTGTTGGGACATAACTAGCCTCGGATAGTTATATAATCGAAATATGGCTTCCAAAATTGTCTTACCCTTGAAAGGTAAAAGCTAATTCAGAAAGTAAAACATGGCATTTTTTGCAGCCTTCATTCTTCAGAAACAGCAATAACGAACGTAATAAAGCACCAACTAGCGCTTTGCAAACCGTGTCTTAACTTGCCAAGCATTTATTAAAAACAGCTTGGTACTGTATGTAAATTTACCTGATAAGTCTGCCGTTTCCTTCTCCCTGAAGGATGAATTTTATGTAAATGCTAAAAAAGACTATCGTTGGTCTTAGGCTTTACTAGAGCGGCTTGCTAGTCTTTCTAAAGAAAGGGCGGGATGTAAAATAATTTTGTGCTATAGAATACAAAGAATGCTGTGTAAAGGGCATTATTCCCAGGTAAAATGCCATAAAAGTAGGTGTAATAGCTTTTTGCTGCTGCATTCCGAGGGGAGCGATCGCGCTGTTGCCAATCAGTCAGAAAATTGGAACAACTAAGTACGCGATCGCACACTTGCTTTTGACTATAAGGGTTCCCGATAAGCTATAAAAGCTCGGCTGATAGGGAGTTGCAGACAAAGCTCGGATTTGATATAGTAATCTCATTTTGGGTTGGAATTGGTAAAGATAGAGCTGCTTAACAGGATGCGATCGCGCAAATTTTCATTGCTGACATTCATCCTGATAAAACTCTTTGGTTGTTCCATCTGGATAGAATAACTTCACACACCAACTATCTCGTTTTCGCCACGCATCATAGGCGAAAACTAACGCCCAAACTGTCAGTAACCCGGCCCCGGCGGTAACAGCTAAACGTTTCCATGCGACCTTTGTTATTTTTTTAGAGCGCTTTCTTCTGCCAATACTGCGTTTCAATTGCAAAAATCCCTTTCACTCACAGCAGTTATCCTTATACAAACCCGATCGCTGCTAGTCTGCACAATTCCATAAAATTCTTAAGTCAATAGTAGGCTGGGAAAACCCTGAAAATATCGCCCAAAACGGTGCATTAGAGCGTTTACTCTCAATACATCTCGGTTAGTAGACTTCTTGCATTCCTTCCGCCCTGAACTAAGGTACTCTGCGAGAAGCTGCGAAAGCGTATACACGGCTTCATAACTAAAGCCATCGTCACCCCAAATAAATGTTCCAACCCGTAAAACGGGTTTAAGCTTTAAGAAGAGAAATTTATTTCAACGCCATGAATGCTTTATCAACAAGGTTATCTCGATTGGTAGAATTTATATAAAAATCAGAATTGGGTTAGAAAAAGCAGATATATAGCAATCGTAAATGATTCGTGAACCCCTGTAGGGACACGGCACTGCCGTGTCCCTACACCAGGGTTGAATACTTGTTCACAACTTAAATAGGATTGCTATAGCAGTCCTCAATGATTTGTGAAGGCGGGATACCCGACTTCTTACAGCCGGGTATCTGAACCCCTAGCTCACAACTAAAAGAAGATGGCGATCTTAGTTAGCATGAAAATGTATCTGTCTACAAAATCACAAAGCACGTAGGATGGCTATAGTATTAAAATGATTACGCGATCGCTTATTCTGGGGCTGCTGGCTTACCTCACCTCTAGCTGCTCGACTATGACCTTAACCCGCATTGAGCAACCAGTTTCTCAATCGACTGCTTCGACAGCAACTGCAATTACCAGCCTGTTACCGGCTCTGGAAAATACGGAAGAATCCTATAAAGAAGTAGCCAGCGCACAACCACCTAAAGCAATGTTCAATCTTGGCTCCTATCAATGGAAAAATCGCCTATTATTGGTTTTTGCCCCTACAGAAAATAGCCCCGCTTACCAAAGCCAAATGCAGCTACTTCAGAAACAAGCTGCGGGATTAAATGATAGAGATTTGCTAGTTATTGAGTTGTTTAAAGAAGGTAAAAGCCGCATCAACAACCAAGTTATTGATGACTCGGCGGTGGCTCAACTCCGCAATCGATTTAATATTAGCTCTGAGGAATTTAGTGTCATCCTAGTGGGTAACGATGGTACGCAAAAGCGCCGCGATAAATCTCCAGTCGCACCTGATATTGTTTTTAAGCAAATTGATGCCATGCCTATGCGCCGCCAAGAGATGCAACAACGGCGCAGTTAAATAGCAGATACACCCCACACGCCCGCACCCTAAAAGGTTGATGATGCTCCACAAGATAAGCCCGCCTGCGTGGGCTTAACATCAGCCGTAGCGTAGGCAGGCTTGTTTTATTCGCCCTAGAGTTTACTCGTTAGGCGTTTTTACCAAACTTTTCATCGCTAAACTTTGCCATCCTTTCCTGACAATTAAAATTAACAATGCTGCTACCAAACCTACAGCCACGATAGGTACAAAAATTGCTAATATCGATAAAATAATCGAACTAGCTGCTTCAACTGTGGAAACAACCGCATTGCCAATTCCTACCGTCAGAGCTGTTGAAGATAAGCGAGTCATTGCCGTAAATGCTTGCACAAGTCCTGCCGAACCGCCACCAGCAATTACCGCTATTGTCCACTGCAATAAAGGATCAGTGTTGGGAATTAAGGCTGCAACGATGGAAGTTCCCACAGCGATCGCAGTCGGTGTAGAAACAGTATCTAGTAAATTATCCACCCACGGAATATAGTAAGCCGCAATCTCAACGCAAGTCGCTACAGCAAACGCCTCCAACGCCGGATAAGTTCCTACCCACTCAAAGTTCTGTGAAAGTGGCAAATGTCCAAAGAGTGCAGCAATACTCATTACCAGTGGCGGTACAAAAATCCGAAAGCCGCAAGCCGCACTCAAACCGATGCCAATTGCAATAGTTAACAGAGTATCCATAGCTACTTCAAAATGCGGAAACACACATTACTAGCTTAAGAAAAATTTCTTTTAGATGTTTCCTACTTTTTGAGTAACATATTGCAATATCGCTGATTTTAAGTTTTGGTGCAACTTTACAGATTAAAACCATCCTTAAAAATAAGGCGAATATTGGCTGATTATAAGCGGCGCATTCCTCTTAACAAAACTAACAACCCCAAGGCTAAAGCTAATCCTACCGCTGTTGCAGCAATTAGTGATTGATTAGCTTGACGTACTGCGATCGCTACATAAGCCCAGATGATTACCAGGGGAAAGGCAATGTCAGATCGCGTTTTAGCAATAGTAGCAGCGATCGCTCCCCCTACTAGCAGCATAATTACTGTCCACGCTTGGGGACTGATACCCCAACCATTCCAGCCTAAACTGTAAAGTGTACTCGCCACATTGACAATCGTCGCCACGCTAATCCAACCTAGATAAATACTCAAAGGAGTATGAACCAACCACAACTCTTTGCGTGATACTCTTTCCGTACCAATTCCCAACCGCAGATAAATTCCAATCAGAGGTAGCAAAATAAAAAGCATCGCTACCACCGAAAGCGCGAAAAATTGATATACAAAAAGAAACACCCACACAATTTGAGCAATACTAGCTACTGCTAAAAGATAGCCAACCCGCCGTAGCAGAGGATTTTGCCGTTGGTTAGGAAGTACCTGATATACGCCAAAGCTAATTAACCCCAAATAAATCAGGCCCCAAATTGCAAAAGCATAATTGGCGGGTATAATTTGCACATTGCTAAAGAAAGTATTGGAAACTTCGCCAATTGTTAATCCATTAGGCGGAGAAACATTCGCATATACATTGATACCGAAAGCAGCGAGGACAGCAATCAAATTGACCCATTGCAGAATCAAATTTGAGTCAAAGGGCTTATTGACTGAATTCATATAGATAAATACCTCAAACACAGACTGCTCAAGCCGTGATATAGCAATCCTAAATAGGTTGTAAACCTCTCTCTTTTATCTCTGGAGCGCCCTCTGCGCGTCGGGCAGTTCGTTTTTTTACAAATCAAATAGGACTGCTATATAACGTTTCTCAGTTGGGTGGAATATATCGCAATTGAGACCTTAGGGCGACCTTGATAGAGACATAATGCCATGTCCCTACAGATGTATCGCACCCAACCATTGAATTGCTATATATTATTATCGCGTTTCTAGCTTAGATAGGCTCTCCGGTTTGTCTACGGTTTACAACCAATTTAGGTTGTGGCATTAGGCAAAATTGCCCTTTGGAGATTAACGCCTGTGAGGTTAGCGCCTGTGAGATTAGCGCCTGTGAGGTCAGCTGCTGTAAGATTAGCTCCTCTGAGATTAGCTTTGCTGAGGTTAGCACCAGCCAGCGTAGTCCGCACCAGGTTAGCCCATCTCAAATCAGCTGCGTAAAAGTCAGCTTCGCTCAAGTTAGCTCGGAAAACGTAAGCTTTACTAAGGTGCGCCTCACTCAAGTTAGCTTTGTGGAGGTTAGCCTTGTAAAGGTAGGCCCCCATGAGTTCAGCATTGTAGAGGTTAGCTCCTGTAAGGTCAGCTTCAATCAAGTTAGCTGCGATCAGGTTAGCCTCACACAGATTCGACCTTCCCAGTTTTGCTCCACCCAGATCAGCACCGCTGAGGTTAGCTTCTCTGAGGTCAGCGCCGATCAAGTTCGCATTGCTGAGGTTAGCTCCTTTTAGGTTAACCATTCTCAGGTCAGCGCCGATCAGGTTAGCGTTACCCAGATCAGCATCTCTGAGGTTAGCTTCGCTTAGGTTCGCAATGCTGAAATCCGCTTCTTGAAGGTTAGCGTCCATGAGTTGGGCTTCTTGAAGGTTCGCATGAGCCAGATTCGCATGGCTAAGGTTCGCGGTGATCAGTTTAGCTTTGCAGAGATCGGCTTTTCTCAGGTTTGCTCGTTGCAAGCTTGCGCCTCTGAGGTTCGCGCCTCTGAGATTCGCTTCGCTGAGGTCTGGTTCTATCTCTGGGTTTTGCCTTCTCCACTCAATCCATTTGACTGCACCTTCTTTAAGTAGGGCAAGATGCTGTATAGACATATCTGGTTAGTTTGGTAATTTTTGTTGGGTAATCTAGAACAGAGTGGTTTTATATAAATCCAAAAAATTATTCCTTACGCATAGCGGCAGGATTTTGCCTCCCAAGCACGTTTTCAATCGCCGCCAGCGCCCCATCAGCACCCGCTAAAATATCTTGTTCTTTTCCACCCAGGTAGAGGCGACCGAAGCTTCCGACAGCATTAACCTCAAGGATGTTAATCGCGGCGGCTTTTTCCGCTTCGTTCGCCGCTAGTGCTGCATAAGCGGCTGGTTCTACTTCTAATACATAAAGTGTTTGTCCTGCTAGTAGCAGTTGTCCGCGTCGGGTGCGATTGATTAGTTGTGTTTGGTGCGCGTCTATGTTGCGGATAATTTGGCTGGAAACGACTCGCGGTTTGAGACATTCTTCTCTTTTGACTCCCAGTGCGTCTAAAATTGCTCTCCCAGCGGCCCGCGTCTCGCCTTGCGTGCTGGAATGAATTTCTAGAAGTCCATAAAGTCGCTCAACAACCTGCACCCCTGGACGTACAGAGGCAGATTTTAGGGCGACATCGGTAATCCGGTTGATTTCAATCCCTGGCGAGATTTCAATCCACAGCGACGCATCTCCTGGCAATGGCAAGAAGCCTAGCGCCACTGTACCGATGTAAGCTGCGTGCTGTGGCTGCAAGCTGTCTAGAAATACGTAACTGCGTAGTTCTATGCCCAAGGTCTTTTCTCCGGACAATATGGTGCAACTTAAGAGTTTACCTTGATACCGGAATCAGTAAAAATATCGGCTGTTGATGGGCTTCGCCAATTTGCGGGACTGTAAGTTTTTTCAATCGTGGTAGTTCTACCCATCTATAGACGATGGTTCTATCCATTTACAGACACAACCGCCCAGATAGCCGCGTTAGATTATTTACATAAGTTAATAACGCTAGACAGACGGAGCGATTTATGATACCTGATCTCTTAGAAGATACCAAAGACTATTGGCGGAAATTAGATGAGTTAGAAGCTGCCTATAAAAAAGGGGAAGTTTCTATTCAGGAGGTGGATGCTAAAGTAAAATTGCTGATGACCGAATTAGGGCGATCGCGCAAGCAAGCATTGAGCTATTTTGTGAGTAGCTTTCGCGCCAAGTGGTCGCAACAACCTGAAATCATTGTGGGTGTAGCACTTCTAGGAATCATTACCTACGCTTGGGCCGTTGTCAGCTAGACTATTTTTCTGGGTTTAAAATTGAACTTTGTACAATTCAAATAACTCGCCGGATTTCCGCTTGACAATTTTTGCTCCGGTAGCTTTAATTATTTTTTCCCACTCTGCGATAGGCGAGAGAAACACCTCTGCACCTAAATAGGTTTCCAGAACCGCCCAATCTTCCGATAAGGGACTTTCTTGGTTGAGAATGTCAAAAACAAATATACCGCCGGGTTTCAGCACTCGCTTGACTTCGTTCATCGCGATTTCCCAGTAATCGAGCGGAAAATAACAACTCCATCCGGTTGCGATCGCTAAGTCAAAAAAATCATTTTCGTATTTTAACTGCTGGGCTGAACCCAACTCAACACCTTTGAACAGCTTCGAGTTTAACTGGGAACCGCGAGAATTGAGTGCATCGCGGGCCACGGTGCTGATTTCTTGACCATAAAAATATGCTCCCCAATCCCGCCAAGGATAGATTAAAAAGCTAACGCCACAGCCAATATCTAAACAGCGTTGATTTTTTTGAGGTTGGGCAATTTCCCAGAATGGAGAAGTGATTTTTTGGGTAAGAGTACCTGCTACCCACTCTTGAAAGATTGGCATTGCTTCAACTTCTTGGGGCAATTCAAAGGCTGCACTCTGATACTGTTTATTGAAGCGAATAGCTAAATCTGCCTGTCTTTGGGCGTACAATCTCTCTGATTGATGGTCATCTGCACTTTGGGCGCTGAGTGAGGCGAAGCTGTTTTGTTGAAATGGTTTTTCCGGAAATTTAGACATGAGACGATAATTGCTGTTTAAATTCGGACGATCTCTACCTTAAGGATAGATGACAAAAAGGCTTTCTTGCCCATGAGATTAGCATGAAGCCGCCCTGATTTTGAGCGATCGCTGATTGCGGATGTTGGTTTAGGGGTGGATTTATTATAGCGATCGCTTCCCATCTTACAAAACCCGGACTTGCGAATCTACTTTATCCCTCCTTTCGCACTAAAGACTGATTAAATTTATTTTTAAACTTGACAACATGGCTTTATAACCCTGTCTAAGGGTTGTTTTAAGGTTGAGTTATCACAAATAAAGGTTAAAAAAATGATTAAACCGTGGATGGTTATTGTAGGCATCACCTTTTTAGTTTCCTTTGGTAGTTTTTTTATTAAACCGCGCGATGTTAAGTGGGCAGCCCACCTAAGCTTACCAAAGTGGTTAGTAGTTTTTGAGCCAGCAATTCCCGTAATCTGGAATCTCATTTTCTTAAGCGGAGCCATAAGTGCTTCTATTATCTGGGATAAAGACCCAGGTAGTCTCAAAACTTGGTTATTAATGGCAACCTATCTGTTACTAGAAATAGTTACAGTAACTTACATTCCAGCTACTCTGAGACTGAGGAATCTCAGTGTCGGTACAATTATTGGAGGTGCTGGATTAATTGTAGCTATCCTGTTGACACTATCTGTATTACCGATTTCTAGTTTGGCGGCGGCGCTACTAATTCCTTATTTGGTTTGGAGTCCGATTGGCACTTATGGTACCTGGAAAATGACTCAGCTTAATCCTGATGCTGCATAAGTTGCCTTTCTACAACTAAAATTAGATGGTAGTAAGCAGTATGCCCTTCATCGCCAAATATGACGAAAAGCGACAACACAATTAAGCTGGATCAGTTTTTGAAGTTTACAGGTGTAGTGATGACTGGCGGCGAAGCCAAGCTAAGGATTCAAGATGGTGAAGTTTTAGTCAACGGCACGCTGGAAACCAGACGGGGACGGCAGTTAGTATCAGGCGATCGCGTGACTGTGGGAGGCCAAACTTTTGAGGTTAATTTGCAAAATTCCTGATAAGTTGTAGTGCATTTAATTGAAAATATCAATTAATCAATTTTTGTCAGTTGTCAAAAGTAATAGATAACTGACGACTCTTCCTAAGTGTACCTATATACAAATTAAATACACAACATATCTGATAACTTATAGGTGGAATTTAAGCCTCAAGATAGGGTATTCCTGACAACAAATAAGTTTAAGCTGGAGTGTACAGTTAACATAATTGAGGACATAGTTATGCCTAGCGGTCATGCCAGCCATAAAGGTGCTTCAGCAAAACCCAACACAAATGCTGATGGTTTAATTAATGCTGCTGCTGATGAATCTACACCAGCTCCCCAGGGTGTTATTAATGAAGCTAGCGATTCAACAAGACTTGATGAAGCGCCAGAAAATGCAGCTGCTACTGAACGACCACATGAGGAAGAATAAGTGATTTATAATCGTTCCCAGGCGGTCGCCTGGGAACGATTACGAGTATTACGCCGCATCCTGATGAAATCGTAGCCGCGAAATCAATTGATAAAAAGGTTCCCAATTATCTTCTTGATCAATTTTCTCCCAAACTGCCTCTATTTCTGGTCTGAGTAACACAGTTTTTGGATTATGACGCTGCAACCGCTCAAGCATATTATCCATCTCGCTCTCTGGTAAGCTAAGCAAAATTTGCAGATATAAATTTCGCCAAGTTTCTAATAATCCTGCCGCCTCACCTAAATTTAAAAAGCTATCTGATTTCAGAATATTTGCCGCATCGTCGCGCCAATTGTGGTTAAACTGTTGTGTCAGTTCTGAAAAGAAAGTGTGATAACCAACTTGAGTTTTTTGCAGCAATGTCAGAGTTGACATCAGCAATGCTTCAGCTTCCGGCTGAGCAAGGTTTGCAAAACCCAACTTATTCAGCATTCGCTCATTGTAAGTCTGGTAATAATACTCGTCAAACTCTTTTAAAATAATGTCCATCTCTTCAACCGGAATCACAGCTGATAGCGGGTCTTGAAGCATTTCTAAATTCAACTTGCAAATTCCCGGTTGATTGCCGTAACTGTAACGCCCGTAATAGTCAAAGTATGCCGCAGTAAATTGCGGATTATACGTGTCAATAAAGGCGAAGGGGCCATAATCAAAACTTTCCCCAGTAATTGACATATTATCTGTGTTCAAAACAGCATGACAAAAACCCACAGACATCCATTGAGCCACAAGTCTCGCCACTCGTTGCACTAACTCTGCGTAAAAAAGTGCATAGCGGTCATCCTTATCTTTGAGGTGGGGATAATATTGCACAATTACATGATCTAAAAGCTGTTGAATTAAATCTTTTCGACCGAAATGATGCAACCGTTCAAACGTCCCAAAACGGATATGAGAACGGCTAAAACGAACCATCACCGAAGACCGAGTTGGAGAAGGTTCATCGCCTCGCCAAAGCGCGTCTCCAGTTTCAATCATTGACAGACAGCGAGAAGTATAAACGCCTAGATAGTGAAGTGCTTCTGAGGCTAAAACTTCTCTTACTCCACCTTTTAGCGTTAACCTACCATCGCCACCTCTAGAGTAGGGAGTAGTCCCAGAACCTTTAGTTCCAAAATCATAAAGTTCTCCATCGGTTCCTCGCACTTGACCGTAGAGAAATCCTCTACCATCTCCTAAACGAGGATTGTATTCGCCAAATTGATAACCGTGGTAACGCAAAGCTAAAAAAGGTTTTCTTCCTTGAAATTTACCAAAAGCTTCGATAAAATCTTCGTCCGTTACTTCTTCTGGCTTTAGTCCCAGCTTTGGTAATAATTCGTCATTGCGGAAGCGCAGAATATGTTTAGGAAATTCTGCTGCTGCGACTTCATCAAAAAAATCGTCGCCTAAAGCTTCCAGCGCCGGATCGTAATTGAGGTTGAGAAAGGGATTGGAGGAATTTTCAGGGGTCATAAGCTGTCAAAAATACCAGGCAAATAAAATTCAAGAGGTATACAGTCTAGGCAGTCTGGTTTCGTGTAGCGTCACCATGCCAGAGCGATCGCACTTTGCCAGTCATTCCATTTCTATGCTACGGATAAGTAAGTATATAGGTTCAGCATCAAACGATAGAGATATGCTTATCCGTTCTGCTACACCTGCTGATGTACCAGCCGTTCTACCAATGGTTGCCAAGATTTGTGCGTTGCACGAAAAGTGGGACTCAGCAAAATATGGATTTTTGCCTAATCCAGAGTTGCGTTATAAGAACTGGTTGAGTAGGATGGCGACTAGCGATCGCAACATCTTTCTAGTGGCTGAGGCTGAACCAGGACAACTGGGAGGATTCCTCGTGGCGACAGTAGAACAGGAAATCCCAATTTATCGTTTACAGGAATACGCTTTTATTCACGACCTCTGGGTTGAGGAGGAATATCGTCACGCCGGGATTGCGCGGCAGATGGTGATGCGGACTATTGAACACTTTAACAGCATGGGAGTCAAACAAATTCGCCTCGATACTACTGCCGTTAACGATGCGGCGAGGCGATTATTTTCTGCTTGCGGCTTTCGCCTGAGTACGATAGAAATGCTGATTGAATTGAACTAGTGGTCTGTCAACAAGGAATTGACGGATATAACCGCTTCAATTTAATCCGGGCATCTTCGGTCGTAAATCGCCAATCTACAGGAGAAGAATTTTGATTTCGGCGTTGTTC
>NZ_JAMPKJ010000095.1 GCF_039962115.1 Funiculus sociatus GB2-C1
TCTCTTCAATCTCCGCCCCCTAAAGCGTCTGCCAAATCCTGTAATTGCTTAGTCAGACTACACTTAAGGCTGGTTATTTGGCTACTGGGTCATCCAAATGAGCGAACGGTGAGACAAAAACCAAGTCCGCCTGCATTGGTGTCAACTTAAGCCCCGGCGAATGAATTCGCGGCTACAAAAACCAAGTCCGCCTGCGCGGACTAACGGAAAATTAAGACTTTTGAACCTCGCGCACCATCCGGTTTTTGTTTGTGTAGGTGCGGTTTTAACCGCCAAGTTCTTAAATTGACACGGAAGAGCATTGCGGCAAAAAAGAATCGATGACGCAGGCAGAATACCTGCGTCACAGACAACTGACTAGAAAGTAAAGGTAGTGCGGATCGTACCGATCACAATATCATTATTGCGCGAGTTGTGATCGGGAGCGGTAAGCCAAATAACTCCAGGGGTGATGGAGACATTTTCTGTCACTTGATATTGGTAAAACGCTTCAACGTGCAGTGAAGTGTCGTCATTTTCTCCAACTGGGGGTAGGGGTATATTTGGAGGTAATAGAGCTACTACGCCTAGATTTACATCTATGGTGGAGTTAGTTACTTTCGGTTCCATCCCGACAATCAGACCGCCCAAGTTGCCTTTTTTACCAAGGTCGGGGAATGCTAAAGTAATAGCCCAGTTCCAGATGTCAACATCGCCACGGTCAATTAACCCACCTAAGGTGGAGAGGTTGCGAGTGTTAGTGTAACCAGCCCAACCACCGATAACAAAGCGATCGCTTAATTGCCAAGACAACTCCAAACCATAAGAATTACTAACTAGGGGGAGTCCGGTACTGAAACCTAAGCTACCCAAAGTATCGCCTACCGAGGAACCGCCAGCATCTCGGTCGAAGAAGCGAGAAAGTCCACCTTGGAAGTTAGCTAGATTACTGCCAGTCCCAGTGTCATTGTTGTTGTAGGAATGAATGTAAGTTAAGCCAATATTCAAGCGATCGCTTGGCTTGATCAGCAGCTGTGCAAAACCAGCGTAAGGGCCATTGAACAAACCCCCATCCTCTTCTGGGTTCGCAGCATCACCAGCTAAATAACCTAAGCTGATTTCCAGTCTATTACCTAACTGATGTCTTACCCCGATCCCGGCACCTTCAGCTAGATAATAAATCGGGTTGCGCGTTCCAAAGGCCGACAGTGCGCCCGTTGCGCCGTCGCCGTCTAGGAAATTGACGGTACTGGCAAAGTCATCCGAAGCACCAGCATTAGCGGCAATTACAACCTCTGTGTTTTCGCCGAGGGGAAAAGCGTAAAGCAAAGCATCGACAAAAATATCATTGTCTGCTTCTCCAGAGAAAGCTAGCTGACCTTCTGGCGTTAGGGTACGTTCGGCAAGAGAACCCAATCCTTCTGCTTGCAGCCGCGTTCTCAAAACGTCTCTTCCGGTGAAGCTGGTTTCAAAGTTAAGGCGCGATCTATGACCAAAAACTGTCACGCTGTCAATATCATCGCCTGTGGCATCTTCTCCGGTTAAGATACTTGCCAGCCCAAAGATAACTTCTCCTTCCAGTCTGGTGGTGGTGGAAAAGTTATTTTCTTCTAAGAATTTGGTACGACCTTCTAGATTATCTACTCGCGTCCGTAAAGTCGCCAATTCTGTGCCAAATTCATCAATCAGCCGTTGCAACGTGGCTAAATCTTCTTTGGTGACAAAATCAGCTGTGCTGGCGGCAATTAATTTCTCAATTTGCAACAGACAGGCATTCAACCCAGCAGCAAATTCATAACGCGATAGCGCCCGATTGCCGCGAAATGTGCCATCAGGATATCCTGCAATACAGCCGTAGCGTTCGACAAGACTTCGCAGTGCTTCATACGCCCAGTCTGTCGGTTGTACGTCCCGCAACTGAGAAACATTCGTCACCTGTTCCAGCGAATCTTCACTAACGCGATCGCTATAAACATCGATTTGTTCTAACACATCAGCATTTGTGGTTGATGGTTGATTGCTATCAGCCACGATTTCTGAACTTGGAACCACTCTTTTGATTGTTGATGGTTGATTGTCAGTAACCAAATTCGGTGTTTCTACTGCCTCTCTTACATCATCTTCAGTAATATTAGCTACCTTATAATCTGCGTTAGCATCTGAAACCTCTAAGCTTGTACCTTGGATAACATCTGAGCTTTCAGACGCGATCGCACCAGCACCAATCAACAAGATCGCACCCAAAACAGCTGGGCTTACCAGCAGAGCATTCCACAAGCTCTTTAACATTCTTTTTTAACTCCTCACACCCGTTTAAGATTCTCAGATTTTGACCCCATTACTGCCTAGAGGCAGCTTATGGACAAAATTTATTCTTTATTTTGCCCGTAGCTTGTCCTGTTCAACTGCAAAGTATCAGTTGCTACCGAGAAATTATGCCTATTTTCACACCAATGTAATTGTTCTGATTTTTTGAGAATTTTGCAATCCTCCACTAGGGCATTACTTTCGCAAAATCTCATCGCCGACAGTAACATCGTACTAAAATGAGACTGATTCTCATATAGTAGAACAAGACTCATTCTCAAAAAAAAGATATTTACAACTTAAGGGGAAAAATTGTGACACGCCCTCATATGCGACATCATCCGGGCAGAATTGGGCTATTTTTGGGAGCTTTGCTGCCGATATTAGCTGCTAATGGATGCACTCAAACGGAATCTACGGCACAGTCTCAAAATCAGACAGCTTCGCCGCCAGCAGCAAAAAGTGGCGAGACAGTAAAAATAGTGACAACCTTTTTGCCGATGTACTGGTTTACCAAGGCAGTTGCTGGTGACAAGGCACAGGTAGATATTTTAGTACCACCTGGTTCAGAAGTGCATGAGTATCAAGCGACACCAGCAGCCGTGCAAGCGATCGCGCAAGCAAATGTGCTGGTGAAAAACGGTTTGGGTTTGGAAGAATTTCTCAAAGAAACAGTCAAAAACGCCGGAAATAGCAGCCTAAAAGAGATTGAGGCAAGTAAAGGTATTAAAACCCTAGAAGAAACCGACCACGACCACGCCGAAGAAAAAGGCGATCACGAACACGCCGGAGGTAATCCCCACGTTTGGCTAGATCCATCCTTAGCAAAACAGCAAGTTGAGAATATTCGGGATGGTTTAGTCGCAGCCGATCCGGGAAACCAAACTACTTACGAGGCTAACGCAGCTGCTTACATTCAGCAGCTAGAAGCCTTAGACAAAGAATTTCAGCAACGGTTGCAACCTTATCGCGGTTGCACTTATGTCACCTTTCACGATGCTTACCCGTACTTAGCTAAACGCTACCAACTTAAACAGGTTGCGGTTGTCCAGATTCCAGAAGATAGCCTCTCGCCTGCTGATGTACAAAAGGCAGTGGGAGCAGTGAAACAGCATAAGGTGAAAGCTTTGCTTGGGGAACCGGGAACTGACAACAAATTGCTGCAAAGTCTTTCCCAAGACTTAAACTTAACCCTGCGTCCCATCGATCCTCTGGAAAATGGCCCGCAAGATCCGGATCATTACTTTAGAGCGATGAGAAACAATCTGCAAACTATTGAAGCTGCGTGTAAGGAAAGTTAGGAGTTATATCATGTCCGGTAAGTTACCCATTATTCCCAGGGAACCTCTCCCCAACCCCTCTCACGAATAAAAGGCTTCCTCCTGTGTCCTACCCTCGGAACGGGGGAATGAGGGGGTAGAGGAGGGCGACTATGGCTTGGGACAAAGTTGGAGAGAGGTCTTTTTATTATGGGCAATTCTACAGACTTGATTTAAAAGAGAGGAGTTTTGGGTTTGAGCTGGAAGTTTTGAGTGTTGAGTTGTGAATTCAGAAAATCTAAATTGCCAACACCCGATTTTGAAGGTGGATGGCTTGACTGTTTATCAAGGCAACTATCTGGCGTTGCGGGATGTCTCTTTTGAATTGCTGCCTGGAACTGACACAGCAGTGGTGGGGCCGAATGGTGCGGGTAAAAGTACGCTGGTGCAGGCGATTCTAGGATTGATTGAGCGAACTGCTGGAAAGATTGAGATTTTTGATCGTCCAGTGGAAAGATTGGGGCATCTGTGTCATTTGCTGGGCTATATGCCGCAAAATTTTATTTTTGACCGCAGTTTTCCCATCTCTGTTGGGGAATTGGTGGGGTTGGGATGGGTTAAGGAAAGCAAAAGCCTTCATGGGAATCTCCCCAGTCACAAAGGGAATACACCCTTTTGGCGAAGGCTGTGGTGGGAAGATGGAGAAAAGATAGATGCGATCGCATCCGCGCTCAAACGTGTGGATGCCTACCACCTGCGCCATCAAGCCATCGGCACTCTCAGCGGCGGACAACTAAAGCGAGTATTGTTGGCTTATTGCTTGGTGATGCCTCGTCAACTGCTGGTGCTGGATGAAGCGTTTGCTGGTGTGGACGTACAAGGGGCAGCAGATTTTTATACCTTGCTAAATGAACTTAAGCGGGAGCGAAACTGGACAGTGTTGCAGGTTTCCCACGATATTGATATGGTGAGCCGACATTGCGATCGCGTTCTGTGTCTCAACCAAACTGTCGTTTGCACTGGCACGCCCGATATTGCCCTTTCTCCACAAAACCTTTTAGCTACCTATGGCCCTGCCTTCAGTCGCTATCACCATCATCACGGTTGACACTCCCCGCATTAAAGTAATTCACTACAGCAATTCAAGGGTTGGGTGCGATACATCTGTAGGGACATGGCAATGCCATGTCCCTACCAAGGCTGCCCGAAGGTGCCAATTGCTACTAAACAAAGTTTTCAGCCCAGCAGGTAGTCATTAGTCAAAAGCTATGAACTAATGACTAATGACTAATGACTAAATGGCCTCTCTTTTGAGCAGTTCAGCGATCGCTTGCCGTTCTGCTGGGGGTTCAGATGGTCGCACCTGACGAGCGTCAGTAATTAGCCAATCTAACGCTGCTGCTTGGACATCAATCGTGGCACCAGTTTTATCCACGCAGTAGCGTCCAAACACCAACTTATCTACCAGGCGCACGTCTTCTCCCAAGCGGGAGTATTCAAAAATTACGCTGTTTTCCACTTTCGCGCCGCTACACACCCAGCAATTTGGCCCAATCATGGTGGGGCCTACTATTTTGGCTCCATCTTCAATGTGGGTCATAGCGCCGATATAGACGGGGCCTGTAATATCAACTTTGTCCCAGTTCACGGCAACATTCAAGCCAGTGTAGATACCGGGAGCCACTTCGTGTCCGGGAATGGCGACATTTTTTACTTCTCCCAGTAGTACGCTGCGAATTGCCTGCCAGTAGTCCGGCACTTTTCCAATATCCACCCACTGGAAATCCATTGGAATCGCGTAGAAAGGGGCATTCATCGCTACTAACTGGGGAAACAGGTCGCTACCAATGTCATATTGAACGCCAGAGGGGATGTACTTCAACACTTCTGGCTCAAAAATATAAATACCAGTGTTGATGTTAGTGCTGAGAGCTTCTTCCACCGAGGGCTTTTCTTGAAAAGCTTTAACTCGTCCGTCCTCGTCCGTGACGACGACACCGTAGCTAGAAACTTCTTCTCGCGGGACGGTTTTCATGACGATAGTAGCGATCGCGCCCTTTTCTCGATGCCACTTTACTGCTGCTGTCAGATCAAGATCAATTAGGGCATCTCCGCACAAAACTACAAAAGTATCGTCAAAAAAAGGAGAAAAGTCCTGAATACGCCGCATTCCCCCAGCAGATCCTATAGCCTCTCCTACGAGATCGCCGTTTTCTTCAATCTTCCCTTCAAAAGAGTAGCCAATCTGTACGCCAAAACGCTGACCATCGCGGAAATAACTTTCAATCTCATTAGCAAGGTGGCTGACATTGACCATGATCTCGTCAAACCCATGCTGCCTTAGGAGTTCCACTAAAAACTCCATCACTGGTTTTTGCAGGATCGGAATCAAAGGTTTGGGAATGGTGTAGGTAATAGGACGAACGCGAGTACCCTTACCAGCTGCCAGAATCATGGCTTTCATGAATATTTTTCCTCAATCCTATGCCACTTTAGTTTTATTGCATTTAGCTGAATCTCCATCCCTTAAAGAATAAGGGATGGACGGACAAACATTGTAATCTACCGACTCTGTAGATGTTCTACAAGTTTCCTTGTAGGCGATAGGCATTGGCTAAAAGAGAATTTTTAGTTCCCAGTACAACCAATACAACCAGTCGCTAGTCCCCAGTCACTAGAGTACGGATTTTCAGGTCTTGGTAGAACTCTTCTTGGGCTAGCTCTACTTTAGACTGAGCTGATAGTAACAGCAGCGCCCAAAAAACGCCCACTCGGTCATGTCGTTTTGGCACAGCATACGCCTCTGGTGGCGATGCCTGACCGTTTAACTTTTCTGAGTGTTGCTTCACCCCTGCCCATAACTCTACCAGCTCCTCTAGCTCTAGCCAATCCTGACCAAGTGACATTTGGGGACGATAGTGGCTCAAAAACACGTCTAACTGGGCTGCCGTTTCGGTAAGATTTTCTTGGTGAGCCAAAGCAGCGATCGCTTTTGCAGCTTGGGCGCGAGACTGGGAGACGCGATAAAGTGGGTCTTTCGTAGCACGGCGAGAAGGTTTTTCTTCTAGTGCATCTGCCATCTGCTGTATTTGGTCAATTAATTCTTGCAGCGTCACACGACGGCTAGAAGGAGGCATCGCAGTCCCGCGTCGGCGCAAATGTCGCTCCAGCTTTACTGGTAAGCTTCTGACAGCATCAGCAACCTCTTGTGCATCGGTGTCGTCCAGTTCGGGATCGTCTGCTGTTGATGCTTGGGAAAACAGCGTGTCCGCCTTGAGTAACACCAGCATGGAAGCATACAAAAAAGCCTGTCCGGAGTGAGACAGTTCTACTTCACAGGTGCCAGAATGCTTATCGCCCAATTTCTCTAGTTCCAATAGGCATTTGTCAATTACCTCAATCACCTGAACATCCCAAGGGTCAATTTCTCCTCGCTGGGCGAGATCGATGAGGAGGGCGATCGCTTCTTGGGCTGGTTGGGCTGTCATATGAATTTTGGATTTTGGATTGTGAATGGGGAATTGGGAAATATCCTAATCCCTCCTTTTGCCCCTAGACCCTTTTCCCAACAAGTTAAATGGACTGTGCAAAGGCTTTTGTTGTCTCTGCATCTTGCTCTTGGAGAGTAGCACTAAGGGACATACTTTGTTTTTCTTCCAGTTCTGCTTGACGTTGGGCAATATTTTGCTCTAATTCCTGAATACGCTCGTCCTTAGAACGCATCTGGCGCATTTGTTTTCCAGACTCTATCCCGCGTAGCAGCCGCGTCCAGATGCTAAACAGCCAAGCGAGAATCGCGCCCACGCCCATCGCCAGAATCAGTTCAATACAGATGGGCGCTTGCACCTGCACACCTTCGACAATTTGAATAGCAGCGGGTGCAGTATTTTCTAAGCTGAATAAAACCAGGGCAAGGATTAGCGCAAAGATTATCAAGAAATTAATTTGCCGCATAATTTATACTCCTCAACAACCACACTTACTTAAAAAGTTTACCGGGTAGCAATGCCTAAATTGCCAAGAAAACCCGATTTCCATCTCAAGTTAACCTACCGCAGCGCCTGTATTCAGCTTATTTTCTCGTTTCCTCACCTCAGTTGGCAACAGAAAATGTTGCGAAGCGGTGGTATCTATCCTGACAATGCCAATAATTCTCCGATAAGCCCACAGGACTTGTCACCTCAATGCTTTACAAACCAAGTCAGCCTAACGCAACCGCCTCTTGCAAAGCATTCCTCAGTAGAACCTGGAAACGAGAGATTAGGAAATAAATTCGTTTAAAATTAGCAAAAATTAATTTTATGATTGTTTAAAGATGCTAGTGAAACCAGCCAATCTTTGTATCAACGTGGGAACTTCACTTTTATAATTAATATTTTTCCTAAGCGCGGCATTAACTTAAAAACGCCAATAGCAACTACGGCAAAGGAAAAAATCCAACATCTAAACTCTATTATTAATAAGCATCTCTGATTTCTATAGCACTTTACCCAGAGGGTTAGTGTCTAATGGATTCATTTCAGATGCAATTTCAACAACTTCTGGTTCAACTGCCTCAAGATGTTTTTCCAAAATTGCTAAATTACGGATATTTGACTTGTAATAAGCATCGAACAAGTCACCCACCAAAGGCACCGTGCCAACGACAGCTTCCAAAGAAATATTGAAAATCATTCGTCTTAAATCTTCACCCGGTATCCGGAATTTAGCAGCTAAAAAGATAATATAAGCGGAAAATGTTGTACTTACAATATCTCCTGCGCCTGGGACTAAACCAATTATTGGATCTAAACCAATCCGAAAACGTGTCCCTGGAATACCGATGGCTGTATCCATCAGGCGGCTAAGCTTACGGATGCGATTAAGAGTAGCAATGCGTTCAGCAGTATTCATATTTTTGATTTTGGCACCCTAAATAGACGCTCGTCTTGTACCGCGAGGAATAATATACAATTGCACCCAACCAATCCAAAGCTATACCTCGACTGGAGTGTGTAGGCAATGCTCACCTATCCCTGTCTAGGTGGCTTTGGTTTATTAAACTAAACTAAAAACTAATATAGCAGTCCCAAATGATTCGGGAATGCGAGATCCCAGACTTCTCTAAGAAGTCGGGGATCTGAAGTGCTAGGACATCAGAACTCAAATAGGATTGCTATGCTATAGGTTCCCTTAAAATATCAGCCCTTAGGTGGATTAATAAAAATCGAGTGTTCTTTCTATAGATAGCTGAATATTAAGGTGAGATTGAATATTAGTAGTGATAAGCATTTTGAATTAACCGTTTTTATTTTTTTTAATGAGGGCTTTAGATATGACTGTTTCGACAGAATCTACAAGACGAAATAGAGCCACTCGGAGTAGAAACCTAATTATCAACGGCAGCTTCCAAAACGGCCCTAGCCCAGGACAATCCTTAAAACTCAATCCAGGGTCAACAGTAATTCAAGGATGGGTTGTGACACGAGCGCCTATTGATTATGTAGGCACACTATGGCAAGCTGCTAATGGCGATCGCAGTCTGGATCTTGACGGTGCAGGTGCTGGCGGAATTGCACAAACATTTGACACAGTACCTGGTGAAAGTTACGTTGTTACCTTTAGTCTGGCTGGAAACCCGTTGGGTGCGCCTCCAATTAAGCTGTTGGGTGTAACAGCGGCAGGGCAATCAACTAATTTTGCATTTAACATTTCTGGCCGCACTCCAACGAATATGGGCTGGGAAACTAAAAGATGGATGTTTATGGCGCAATCTAACAAGACAACTCTTGAGTTTTTTAGCCTGAATACATCCGGTGGTTCTTGGGGCCCTGCACTTGATAGTGTATTGGTTGTATTAGCTTGAGAAGTTGACAACTGTTATTTGTCAATTCAGAAAGTCTTTCTTCAGAGGTGTGTCGTATTCCTGTATCAAGTTCAAGATGAGTAACACTATCTCAAAGGAAAGGAAGCTATAATGGTTAGTCGCCACAAATTATCTGGGGTTGCGGGTAAAGTAGCAATTATTGCCAGCTTAGTGCTTGGAGTAGGGCTTTTAGAAAGTAGAAATATAGCAAAAGCGACAATTTTCTCTCCAATTAGGTCAACTAACATAGAGGGGAATGGAAATAATAATATCCCTTTTAATAACTTCCTTGTTTCTCCTGTAGGAATACGATATCAACAAGTTTTTGCAGCTCCTGACTTTTTAAGTATAGAACCAGGATTGATTACTGAAATTGCTTTTCGCCCCGATGCAGGACGAGCGGGTAATGCTTTTTCATCCATTATTCCAAATATCCAAATTAATCTTTCCACAACCAGTTTATTTCCAGATGCTTTAAGCACAACCTTTGCCGAAAATGTTGGAGATGATGAAACAATAGTCTATAACGGGGAGCTTTTACTCTCTAGTGCGGATATTGGCGCTCCAAACCAACCAAAAGATTTTGATATCGTTATTGATTTACAAAATCCATTTTTTTATGACCCAAATCAAGGCAACTTGTTGCTTGATGTGAGAACCTTCTCTTTCACTAGGACAACTGCATTTGATTCGGAAAATACCTTTGGAGATTCTATATCTCGCGTGTTTAGTTTCGATCCTAGTGCTTCTACTGGTACTGACGATACAACTGGGTTAGTAACTAAATTTACAATTGCAACTAGGAATAATACAGCTTTGATTCCCGAAAGTTCTTCGACGGTAGCACTGTTAGCATTTGGTGCATTAACTGCAATTTCACAAGTAAAGCGTTCTCTCGCAACGCCCAAGTAATTTTTACTGACAAGGGTTTTCTCAGAAAATTGAGGCAAAACCGTGTCTAGATTCGCCAGAATAGAAGGGTGTGTCACCTGGAAATTGGAAGATGATCGCGATCGCTGTGGGTTTTAACGTGCTGATCTCGCTGGTGCTCTTGTATAGTGCCTGGGTAATAATTAAATTGCGATCGCGTCTAGCAAAAATAGCAGATAAAATAATTGCCGCCGAACGCACCACCTACAAAGTGCTGCATAATGCCCCCAATGCCATTTCTAAAGGTCAAACGGGGGCATTGCGGCTAGGACAGCAATATCAGCAACTCGATCCTCAACTACAACGAGTGCAACAAGTTTTAGGATTATTCAGCCTAGGCAGAAAGTTCTGGCTGCGGGGTAAGCCGAAATCGGTAGCAACAGGGGTACGCTTCTGGCGCAGAAGTTGAAACCACCACTGTTAAGATTGGGGCAATTGTTCAAAACAAAGATTGGACGATTGCCTTGTTCTGTGGGCAACATATCAGTATTAACGGGAAAACTGAATAGAATTGGAGTAAGACATAGAGACTAGAAGATGTCAAACAACCGTGCTGGATCTGGATCATTTATTGGTGGTGTGTTACTAGGCACCGCTATCGGAACAATAACCGGGTTACTGATTGCGCCCCGCAATGGTCGTGAGACGCGACAGCTGTTGAAAAAATCTGCCGATGCCTTACCGGAGTTAGCAGAAGATTTATCAACCAGCGTGCAGTTGCAAGCCG
Organism: Funiculus sociatus GB2-C1; assembly: GCF_039962115.1. Lineage (NCBI taxonomy): Bacteria > Bacillati > Cyanobacteriota > Cyanophyceae > Coleofasciculales > Coleofasciculaceae > Funiculus > Funiculus sociatus. Next base: position 11,048 of record NZ_JAMPKJ010000095.1, read on the forward strand.
ATCGCCTCTCAGAATCAGCACTGAAAAACTGGGATGAGACGCTGATCAGATTGCGGCAAGCGATCGCAGCGGGGATTGAAGCTACTCAACGCGAACAACAAGCGCTTAAGCAAACACCGGGGGCAGAATTAGAACCTGATGTCCGTCCTCTTGTAACCACAGACGATAGGCGAACGTTAAGTGACTGAACCCTTATTTTGGCTTGGACTCTCAATTCTACTGGTTGCCGTCAGCTTAACCGCAGTCTTAATCACGCTACTGCCAGCAGTGCAGGAGTTAGCGCGGGCAGCCAGAAGTCTAGAAAAGTTGGCTGACACTCTGCGCCGAGAATTGCCGCCAACCCTGGAGGCAATTCGTCTGACAGGTATGGAAATTACTGACTTGACAGATGATGTCGGTGAAGGCGTTAAAAGCGCTGGTCAAGTTGTTAAACAAGTCGATCAAAGCATCAGCGGTGCCAAAAAGCAGGCTCAAAATATCGAACTTGGCACCAAGAGCGTTTTTGCGGGTATCAAGGCGGCTTGGAGAACCTTCAAGCGTCCCACCTCGGCCCGTCGGTCGATGGATCGTCTGCCACCAAGCCACAGAAATACCGTTGGGATGCGTGGCTACCGCGATGCTTCTTATCAAGACCCTAAACCTAACAACGCCTCTCCTTCCAATGGACATTATGAGGAATGGGAGCGGGAGCAGCCAGACTCAGAAGATTAGAGGGCTATGGAATCAGCAGCTTTGTCAGTGAATTAGCAACTAACTCAACACTCTTTAATCATGAGAAACGATAGAAACTCACAGTCTGCCAATTCCGCCACTGACAGGCTGTTAGATGATAATCGGCATTCCCCCTGGCGGAATTATCAATACAACGGTGTTTTTGCCCTGATATCAATCAACCTGCTGATATTTATTGTTGGCAATATACCCGGCATTGCTCTTACTAGCACCCTGGCTCTGAACCATTCCAACCCAGCCTGGTATCAATTTTTTACGGCAATGTTTTCTCACGCAAGCTGGGCGCACTTGTCGGGAAATCTGTTTTTTCTTTACATCTTTGGTCGCTTAGTTGAGGAAGAGGAAGGCCTTTTAGGGGTTGTTGGCTCTTACTTAATATGTGGACTGGGAGCTAGCCTAATGAGCTGGCTTTTTCAACCGGGGGGAATTTATTCTTTGGGAGCGTCGGGAGCAGTCTTTGGGTTGTTCGCCGTCAGCGTGTTGATTAAGTTGAGCTGGAATTGGCGAAAAATTCTGGAAGTGCTGATTCTGGGGCAGTTTGTTGTTGAACGAGTATTTTTCGAGTTCGGACAGACGGGGGCGAGAGACGGCGTAGACCATTTCGCTCACCTGGGTGGTGCTGCTGTGGGGGTGGCGCTGATTATGGGGTTGATGCGGCTGGAGAAAAAGCACCAGGGTAAAGGCGGGTAATCTGAGGGCGATCGCTATTTGAGGAGACTCAATTAGATGGCATAGTATTAAAGGAAGGTAAACAAGTGTTAAGAAATATGAGTTTACCTAACCAGTCCGTATATAAAAAAATCAAATTGCCAATGCCGCATATTTTCCCAAAACGACTTCTGGCATCTCTAGTCGCCTTTATTTTGGCAATGTCCATATGGGCGATCGCTCCTGTAGCACACGCCTATAACAACCCCGACTTACTGCCCGAAACCCCAACCCCAGTAATAGACTTAGCTAAAGCCCTCACCAACATTCAGGAAGAGGCACTTGTCAAAAATATAGAAGAATTTGAAGCTGAAACTGGCTGGAAACTGCGAGTTTTAACCCAGTATGACCGCACCCCCGGTCGTGCCGTAAAAGATTTCTGGGGTCTGGATGATAAAAGTATCCTGCTAGTTGCTGACCAAAGGGGCGGCAATATCCTCAACTTTAATGTAGGCGATGAAGTTTATAAGCTCATGCCTCGTACCTTCTGGATCGAGTTACAGACGCGCTTTGGTAATCTGTACTTTGTCCGCGAAAACGGCGAAGACCAGTCAATCATTCAATCCTTAGAATCCATCAAAGGTTGTCTGGTTCAAGGTGGTTGCCGCGTTGTCCCCGGACTGCCCAGAGAGCAGTGGATTCTCACCCTGATTACCTCCATAGTTGGTGGAGTTATCTGTGGCTTTGCCGCTATCCCCCGCAAAGAAGGGCAGATTTTTGCATGGCAGTGGGCTTTAATCTTCTCCCCACTGTGGGGAATTTTGTTCATTGCCTTTGGCATTGGCCCAGTTATCTCTCGTACCTCCGAGTGGCTGCCTCTGTTTCGCAACTTCGCAGGTTTCATGATCGGTGCCTTAGTAGCTTACCTCTCGCCAATGATCAGTAACTCTACGGCTTCCGAAACCTAAAGGGTGTAAGGTGGAAGGTGATATTTAGGAGTTAGGAGTGAAGAGTTAGGAGTGAGGAGTTGTAGAGACGGCGATTTATCGCGTCTTTGAGTTATTAATTTATAACCCATAACTCATAGCTCATAACTCACAACTCATAACTCATAACTTTTTCATCCCCTTCTTGCTGATGGCTATGGAATGGCACGTAACAGATGCCCAAAGTTTGGCAATTATCGACCGGGAAATGGGCGACCACATCTTTTCCCCGGCAGAATATGAGATTGTCCGCCGGGTGATTTACGCAACCGCCGACTTTGAATATATGTCTTTAATACGTTTTTCTGAACGTGCGCTCCAAGCTGGTGCAGCAGCTTTAGCGGCTCGTAGTACCATTGTCGTAGATGTGCCAATGGTGCAAGTCGGCATTACACCAACTATCCAAAATACTTTTGCTAATCCGGTGTATTGCAGTATGGAAGCCCTGACGCGCCCCCAAAAAGAAAAAAGTCGTGCTGCCTGGGGAATCGAAACCCTAGCTAAACGCTATCCTGAGGGAATTTTTGTCGTTGGTCAGGCGCAGACTGCTCTCACTGCCCTTGTAGAGTTAATTGAGGCAGAGGAAATTAGACCAGCGTTAGTAATTGGTACACCTTCGGGATTTGTAGATGTGGATGTCGCCAAAGATCGACTGAAAGATTCTCTGGTTCCTCACATTCGGATTGAAGGTCGTAAGGGCAGTGCAGTAGTAGCTGCGGCGATTGTCAACGGATTGGTTGACTTAGCTTGGCAGGCATACGGACAAGATCCTAATGGCGTAGGCTAAACTCGTTACTCTTGTTATTGGGTGCAAGCTGAGTAACAAGAGCTAGGAGGCAGTACCTCCCCAAGAAAGCCTATCCAGAGTGCGATCGCACTCTGGACAGGTATTTCCAAGACTAAGCCTGGAGACTAACGTGAAGGCGGAACTTCGCCCTTATTACTTACCTGGTAATCCGTTATGTCTGTTCGGGTCTTTCTTCTCCTTCTTAGTCCCGTCAGATTCCTTTTTAGGCTTTTTGGCTTCTCTACCGCCCTTTTCCTTTGCCATTACTTTTCTCCGTTAGGGGTTCCCTTAATTGTGTATCAACTTTCCGATTTCCGAAGGGAAACTCTATTTTTTTTTTAACCTTCCCTTGAATAATTCGGGATAAGGTCAAAAGGGATGACGAGCGTTATCCTGATTATTTATTTGAGGAATTAAGGACGACGCGATCGCTTACGCCGTTGAGTACGCTCTTTAGGCTCTTCAGGATAAGGAACATCATCGGCGTACTGCAACTGACGGCTGACATCGACAAAGAAACCTCGTTGCAAGTAAGGATAGTCACTTACCCACAGATTCTCGTCGGGAAGATAAATGTCTGTGAATTTGGCAATGCGTCCCAAATCTTTTTGATTTGATAGCACTACCATTTCTGCAATTTGCCCCGGTTTAATTGCTTTATGAGTCTTCTTTAGGGGCGCTTGGATCTGAGTAGTAAATCCGGTTTCGTCTCCGACTTCTATATTCAGTCGTCGTTCCCGATTTTCAATGATCACCAGCTGTCCGCGATTATTGACAGTTTGCTCCTCGCCAATCAATTCTTCTGTAACAAAAACATCCAATACCTCACCCCGCCAGAATCCACTGTAAGGGTAGCGACGATAGGAAACATTCCGCATACTAGCCGAGTAAATGGGCCCCCAAAGCCAGTAAAGACCACCTATTACTCCCAAGAAAAAGGTTATCCCACCCAACTGTTCGCCCAAAACAAAATTACCTAAGAGTGAAACCACCACAACGACGAGGACTGAAATCAGCAGTCGCTTTAAAAACTCTTGAAACTTACCCCAGTAGTACGCATACTGCGGGCCTGTGGCGATCACGGGAATCAACTCTTCAAATTTCTGGCGCGTTAATGGGACTAACATGAGGAAAGCTAATTGCTAATTGGAGAATTGCTAGTTGAAGGATTGCTAATTGCGATTAGCGACTTACAATATCTTTTCTAAACCATAAACTAAAGATTTGAGTTGAGTAACTTTGCGGATGGCTAGTAGAACACCAGGCATATAGCACGACCTGTCTGTGGTATCGTGGCGCAGAGTATAAATTTGACCAGATGCTCCAAAGATAACTTCTTGATGGGCGATCAAACCAGGTAGACGAACGCTGTGGATGCGAATCCCTTCCTCTGCTTGAGAACCTCTGGCACCTGGTAGTTTTTCAGTTTCTTCTACCGATGGTGGGTTAAAGGTTTTACCGAGTTCAGCTAACAATTGGGCAGTCTGAAGGGCAGTACCGCTAGGGGCATCAGCTTTTTGGTTGTGGTGTAACTCGATAATTTCAACATGGTCAAAGTATTTGGATGCCTGGATAGCGGCTTGCTGTAGCAACACCATGCCGATAGAGAAGTTAGGGATAATCAAGGCACCTGTGCTGGCTTTGTCCGCAAAGTCGGCAAGGTCTTGAATTTGCTCTAGACTCAGGCCTGTGGTGCCAACTACGGGACGAATGCCGTAAGCGATCGCACTCCGCACGTTCTCATAAACTGAGTCTGGATGGGTAAACTCTACCATCACTCCCTGTTCTCTTTCCTGTGTCGCCAGCACCAGCATCCCTTGTAAGTCGCTGACAATCGGCACTTCCAAAGGGCCGCAGCCTGCCACTTCTCCAACGTCTTTACCTTGATGTTCCGGAGTGCGGTCTATTGCGCCCAAGAGGGTCATATCTTTGGCTTGTGCAACGGCTTTGACCACTTCGCGTCCCATTTTGCCAGCCGCACCGTTGACAACAACGGGGATGGGAGATTGTTGATTCGTCATACTTTAAGCATATCCTTCTTGACAAGGGCATTTTAGAACAAGAAGGGCAACGCTGTGGGCTGATTTTGAATCAGGGTATTTTCAAGGTAATTGGAATTAGGCACTTTTCACTTCAGATAGCGCCTTACTAGATTTTGCGATCGCTACCAGCCCCAGGTTCCCGGTTCGCCTTTGAATGGCCCTACAATATCGCTGGTAATCCAACCGCCGTAGAAACCCCCAGGCTGCGGCTGCACTTTTTCACCATCGACATAGCAAGCATCCATCATTTGGGCATAAAAGGCTATGTAGTCTTTAATAGCTGCAAAGGTTGGTGTGGGATTGGGATAACCCCAGGCTGCGTTCGGTGCTTGTTTATCGCCAACTGAGACGGTGTAGTAAATAGCACTCCCTTTCCATTCACAAAATGAACCCTTAATTGCCCCCACCAGGTATTCCATCTTGATATCTTCGGGAGGAAGGTAGTAAACGGGCGGGTGGCTGGTTTCTAGTACCCGCTGTGCCTTGTGGGTATCTGCGATCGCTACGCCATTGAAGACAATCTGGATGTGCTTGGGGGTTTCTTCCAGACGCGGCGGACGCGGATAATCCCATACTGATTCTTGACCGGGGCCGGGGGGAATGCGATCGCGTTTCATTTTGACTTTTCTACTCTTGAAACCACACTCGTTATTGTAGAGGTGTTGCGTTGCTCTTTAAAAATCAGCTTTTTTAATTACATGTTACTGCCCAAAAGGATTGCATTTTACCTAGAAGACATTGAAACCCCAGCCGGAAAAGTTTTCAATCTCATCATTACCGGACTGGTGCTACTGTCTTCAGCCATTTTCGTTATAGAAACTTATCCCATACCAGATTATGTCAGATTAAATCTTGAAACTATAGATTTTTGTATTTTACTCCTTTTTGCCTGGGAGTATTTGCTGCGTTTGGGGTATGCCAATGATAAGAAAAAGTTTCTTATTAGTTTTTATTCAATTATTGATTTACTAGCTATATTACCATTTTTCTTAGGCATAGTAGATATCAGTTTTATCCGTATATTTCGCTGGTTCCGAATTTTGCGGCTCATCCGATTTATCAAAGGGAAAACTTTACTTGGTAGCATTACTTCTGAAGATAGCGTAATTTTCGCTCAAATACTATTTACTTTATTTGCCATCGTCTTTGTTTACTCTGGCTTAATTTATCAAGTCGAGCATCCAGTAAATCCCAAAGTCTTTAATACGTTTTTAGATGCTTATTATTTTTCAGTAGTGACGATGACTACTGTTGGATTTGGCGACGTTACCCCAATTTCCGAAGCAGGTCGCCTGCTAACAGTATTAATGATTTTTACCGGAATTGCTCTAATCCCTTGGCAGTTGGGAGATTTAATTAAGCGATTAGTTAAAACTACAAATCAGGTAGAAACACTGTGTAATAATTGCGGTTTATCAACCCATGATGCAGATGCTAGATTCTGCAAAAATTGCGGCAAAAGCTTGGAATAATTAGATACATATATAGCAATTCAATGGTTGGGTACGATACATCTCTAGGGACATGGCATTGCCATGTCCCTACCAACATGGGCTGAACGTCAGAACTGCGATATATTCCACCCAACTGAGAAACGCTCTACTTATTTATACTAAAAAATTTCTGAGGGGGTGACACGCGCCCCGGAATCCAAGCTGTATACAGGTTTAACCCAATTATGGTAAGAAAAATAGGCCCGTTATTGTCAACAAGACCTATCTAACAAAAATGCTACC
>NZ_JAMPKJ010000096.1 GCF_039962115.1 Funiculus sociatus GB2-C1
ATCTAAACGGGCTGAGCATGATTTCTATGACCAGATTTGGTTCTCTCGCATCCGTTCATTAACCTGTCACCCTTGATCTACCAAGCATCTACAAAGATGTGTCAGGCAGTCAGGAGCTTAACATCATCTTGGGATATATTCAAACATATAGGACATTTACTCATAGTAACTTCAACATCTTTTTGTTTGTTGTACAGATAGTTTACTTGTTCAATATGATAACCCATGAATGTTGTATATTCATGTGTATAAGAGGCTTGTTAGCTGTATGATTGTCTAACAAGTCCTCTAAACTTTTAGCAGTTTCTTATTCTATCTCACAAGTTTGTTGAGAATATCCTGAGCGCATTTATGAATATTTGCGTTATCATCTTGTGTACATATAGCAAATACTTCCCATTCTTCTGATGTAATAGAAAGATATTTCCCTATTTTGTAGTTATCTGCTGATGCAAGAATTTCGTCTCCATTTAGTTCTGAATTTATCTTGAGATATCTTCCTCGCTTACCTGTCTGGCGTACTTTCACTTCCCAAAGATGATATCGGCTATCTCTAATAAGAACTTCACCTATACGATCCTTACCTCCGTGAAGCAAGTTTTCATAAAGTTTCTTACCCTCCTTACCTGCTTTGTATGCAGTCTTACCAGCCTTATAAAGCTGAACTATCTGGAAAGCGTTCATTAATTTAACCTTTGGTACGTCTTTTAGTAGTATTCCCAAATTAAAAGTTACAATTACTATTTAATATTGTGATTAATATCACAAGTACATAATGCTCCAGGTTACTTATGACATTATGACAAGCATAAATACTCAAGTATATGAGATTTTAGAAGCTACTGGCATAAGACTATTTATCTGCTATCTGTTGGGAGCTGTGCTGTATAAATCTTACGCTTTTTATAAACAAAAAAGTCTAGGTATTGCTATACAAAAAACGGCTCCAACATAGAGCCGTTAATAATATCAAAAAAAATCAATTTTATCTAACTCTAACCACTAGGCAGCGTAAAATTCTATTTAAAAACGCCATATGGCGGTTGATCGACAGTTCTGAAGGGAGCATTATCCCTATTAATAGGCTATCTATCAGTAGCCACTGTTAAGTATCGTACTAAATGAAGTTTATGAACAGATAGCATCAGCATAAGTGTTTCTGGGATGTTTGCAATCACCTTGAGAGGACTTAGCAATACCCAGCTTAATATTGCCTTTGTTTTTGAGTTATCTAACAAACTTCAGGCTTTCAATTTTCTGGATAAACAAATCTGTAAAGATGCTAATAACTGGACGCTTGCGTACTTTGATATTTGCACTTAATGACATCCCTGATTGTAGTGGCATTTGCCGACCATTAATCACAATAAATTGTTGGTCTAGGCGAATTTTGGCAGGGAAACTGTAGAAAGGACGAATTTCAGTGGGTGGTAAAGCATCTGAACCAATAGAAATTAACTCACCTTTAATATCACCGAATTCACTAAAGGGAAAAGAATCTATTCTGACATCTACTTGCATTTTATCTTCGACTTTTACAAAACCGATGTCTTTATTGGTGATAAAAATTTTGGCTATGAGGTTTTCGCTAGGAACTATTTTGAGAATTGGTTCGCTAGTGGTAGCAACAAAACCTGGTGTATGAGCCTGTAGCTCAAATACAACCCCATTTACAGGCGATCTAATTTCCTGATATTTTAAAGTTAGCTGGGCTTGGCTCAATTGACTTTTAATTTCAGCAAGGCGTTTGTCATTTTCCACCATTGCTTTATTCAACTGACCATCAATTTCAGCAAGTTTTTTCTCGTTGTCCGCAATCTGCGAGAACAAGTCTTTTCGGGAAAGGGAAACGGTGTTTTGTTGCTTTTCTTTGGCTTGCGCGATCGCAAACTGCAAACGCTCCTCTTCCTGTAGCAGTTGGTTCACTTCAGCCTGACGGGTTCCAACTTCTTGTTGCTGTCTTAAAAACTGAATTCGGGAAATTCCCCCGTCTTTCATTAAAGGCTTCAAATCGTTAAAAATTCGCTCGTTTACAACTAAAACATTTTTAGCGTTTGCTAGCTGTAACTCATTCTGGCTCAGTTGCCTTTCCAATTGTTTAACTTCCAATTCAGCAGCAACAGTGCGAGACTTTAATTCTTCTAAACTTGATTGAAGACGTGCTTGTTGCTCAAGTGTTAAGTCTGAGCCTTGAAAAGAACCTGTCAGTTGAGTGCGATAGAGTTTATTTTCCGATGCTAGAGCAGAACGGCTTTTGGTGAGCGAGGCGATTTCTGGAGGTAAGTTAAGTTGCGCGATCGCTTGTTCTATTCTGGCTGGCGAATTCTGTCCATTCAGTATAGTTCGATAAAATTGATTTTCCTGAATTAAGGCTTGGGAAATATTATCCAGGGAATTTTTTTGAGCTTGAGCAGCAGTTGTATCCAGACTTAAAAGCAATTCACCTTGCTTAACCCTTTGTCCATCTTCAACGTGAATTGTCCTTACAACACCTCCCATAGGTGCTTGAATTTCTTTAACTGCACCTTGAGGTTCTAGTTTGCCTTGTGCTGGGATAGCCTCCTCAATTTTGACAACAGATGCCCACACAAAGCTGAATGTTGTTACACCGATAATCCCCCAAACGATTGCCCGCGACCACATAGGTGATTGCCGGAGAATTACAGGTTGTTCAAATTTACTATTATGAGTATATTTTAAGTTCTTATTTGAGGGTTGGGGATACAATTTTTCCAATTCAGATTTGGCTTCTGATGCAGCTGCGGGCCGATTATTGGAATTAGTACCATTCTGTTGATTCATCATAAAAAACGCTGAGTGCTGAGTAAAATAAAATTTCTCGTTTGCAGGCTGAGCTTGGGAATGCAGCTTATAAGACTGAGCCTCATGAATTACGGCGGGAGTCAGAGCCTCCCCTTATTCGTTACAGAGACTGGAAACGAAGATTTCTTGTTTTTTGCCTTTGATTATAATTGTGCTTCTTGTTGTTGATAAAGGCAGTAATAACGACCTTTCATTTCCATTAACTGTTCATGAGTTCCTTGTTCCACAATTGAGCCTTGATCCATCATCAGAATCATGTCGGCGTTCTTAATTGTGGTAAGACGGTGAGTAATGAAAAATACGGTGCGACCCCGAAAAGCGTCTGCTAAATTCAAACACACTTGTCGCTCAGCATTATAGTCTAGAGCGCTGGTTGCTTCATCTAAAATCAACAAGTTTGGGTTTTGCAAAATAGTACGAGCGATCGCTATCCGCTGTCTTTGTCCCCCAGATAGTGCTGAACCCCGTTCCCCAACGTTAGTATTATAGCCATTCGGCAAGTCCATAATAAAGTCATGAGCAACCGCAATTCTTGCAGCTTCAATAATTGCTTCAGCGCTAGCATCGGGAGCATTTAAAGCAATATTTTCCTGAACTGTACCTTCAAACAACAGCGTATCCTGCGGCACAATTCCAATCTGACGGCGAATAGAATAAAGTTCTACTTTAGTAATATCATAGCCATCAACCAGAATCCGACCAGATTCGAGTGGATAAAGACGAGGTAGAAGCTTCATCAACGTGCTTTTACCAGAACCACTTTGCCCGACAATTCCTACAAACGCACCAGCCGGAAATTTTACACTAATATTATTTAGTTGTAGTGGCCCAGTCGGATTAAAGCGGAAAGATACATTGTCATACTTTACATCTCCCCGAATTACTGGCATCGGAATATTTTTGCGATCTAGTTCATCTGCTTCTGGCGGCGTATCCAAGATATCGCTAAGACGTTCTAAAGATAAAGCTGTTTCTTGGAAGTTTTGCCACAGTTGAGTTAAGCGCAATAAAGGGCTTGTGACGTAGCCAGAAATAATCCTAAATGCAATTAATTCCCCTAGAGATAATTTACCTTGCAGCACTAAATAAGCTCCCACCCAAAGCACTAACAAACTTGAAAGTTTGTTCAGAAAATTACTAGTAGCGCCCGCAGTTGTGGAAGTCAAAACGTTTTCAAAACCAGCACTCACATAACGCCCATATCGTTCTTGCCATTGCCAGCGCGATCGCAGTTCAATATTTTGAGCTTTTACTGTTTGAATGCCTGATAAAACTTCTACTAAATAAGATTGCGTTTCTGCATTGCGTTCAGCTTTACTACGCAACTGTCGCCGGACGATGGGAGAAACCAGCATAGTTAGCAATGCAAACAGAGGTATGGTGGCTAAAGCAACCAACGTCAGCAGCCAACTATAAATCGCCATTACTACGATGTAAATAACAGAAAAAACCGCATCTAACGCAACAGTTAAAACTGTTCCGGTTAAAAATTGACGGATATTTTCTAATTCATTGATTCTGGTTGATAATTCGCCCACAGGTCGCCGTTCAAAGTATCGCAAAGGCAACCGCAGTAAGTGGTCAATAATTTCCGAACTCAGGGCTATGTCAATGCGATTGGTAGTGTCTACAAATAAGTAAGTTCGCAAACTGGTGAGGACGGCTTCAAAAATAGCCATCACCACTAGAAACACCCCCAAAACTTGCAATGTATCCGGGCTATTTTGAATTAGAACTTTATCTATAATAATTTGAGTAATTAAAGGGTTAGCTAAGCCAAATAATTGCACGAAGAAAGAGGCAACAAATACCTCTGTTAGCACTTGCCGATAACGATAAACTGAAGGCAAAAACCAACGCAGGCTAAAACGTTCTTTGGGAGTATTGCGATTAGTTTTAAGCAGCAGTACCTGCCCTTCAGATCCCCAATTTTGAATAAAGTCAGCGGGTTTTTGTCGTAAGATGCCTATTTCAGGCACTGCGAAAACTATTTCTTTTTGGCTAATTTCGTAGAGAATTGCGGCGCTATCTTGCCAGATAATTATTGCTGGTTCTGGCAAACGACTTACGGCATTAGCGGGCACATTAATTAGTTGAGCTGTCAACCCCATCAATTCAGCTACTGCACCGTAAACTGGTAAAGAAAGGCTACCAGTTCTATCTAATTGGCTGGCTAAAATTCTCTTAATTACGTCTTTGCGAAAGGGCAGACCTAGATGCAAGGAAAGCATCTGAAAACAAGCTACAGCAGCTTCTAATGTGCCGCTACCTCGCACAAAAGGATATTTCTGGCGTTTCGCTGATTTTTGAAAAGTGTTCTCGACTGACTCTAGTTCAGAGGGTGTGTCGGGAGCATAAGGAATATCTTCCCGATTCTGGATTTCTGATTTTTGATTTGGGATTATAGCTGATTGAGTTGGCGAACCTAAAAGATCAGGTAAGCCTACCAAACGAATTTGACTGGATGCTTCTGTTTTCAGAGAAGATATATCATCAAAACTTAGGCAATCGCCCACAGATAACTGCTGTAAGCTACTGTTACTAACTAACCACATCCGGTTAGAATCCAAAGAGTTTCTATCACCAGGTAAATTGCCAATTACTGATTCTGAATAAGCTTTTAAGGTTAGGTCTTTAAGATTTAACACACCCGCTGCTTTCAAGAGTGTTTCGCTATCAGCTCGCTGTTGTAAGTAGACGCTTAGTAAGTCAAAAACTTCTATCAAAGAACAGCGATTTTGAAAAGCAGCAGCTAAGTGGGGATGTTGTTTTAGTAAAGCTAAAAAATCCCCTGCGCTGAGAGTTAGACAAAGAGTTTCTGTAGATGCGATCGCAGTCTCACAAGGCGTACCCCGGAGCAACCCAACCCAACCTAGCACTTCACCAGGTTCTAGCCGTTGCAGTGTCACCGCCATCTGGTTATAAGGGTCGTACCCCAATAGACGCGCTTGCCCTTCATAGAGAATAGTAACTTGGGCAGGCATTTTTTCCCGCAATAAAATTGCTTGCCCCATGCGATATCGCAATAACCCAAATTTTTCCGATAGCTTTTCTAGGTCAGCAATTGGCAGTTGATCGAAAGGAGATAATTTTAATAAAAATTCTTGAATATTGATTCTAGTGTATGTCATTTCTTATTATTTATTAATTACTGGTTCTGAGTCAGGGCCTATTAGCTAAAGCTTATAGTAAATAATAATTAGATCCTAAGGACTAATGACTAATAGCTAATGACTGGTAACAATTATTAACTTGCTCTTGTAGCCAGGTGCTAAATAGTTCATCAATTAACCGCTGTCGCGTGGCATCATCCAATTGAACCGGAATAAATTTTTCCATTCGTACAATCACCAGCCATTCGCCTAAACGAGTCGGTGGCAATAGTTGACCGGGCTGACTTTTGCTAAGTATCTGAGCTAGGGTGGGATGGGGTACACTTAACTCCACCGGGCCAATTAAACCGCCTGTTTGAGCCTCCGGCCCTTGGGAATATTCTCTCGCTAGTTCGGCGAAAGACTGCTCTTTTTCTTGAATGCGGAAATACAGTTCTTGTGCAATACCGACGTCTTGAGTTCTAATCAAGGAATAAATGATTTTATCTAGCTGTCCTTTGCGCTTTAAAAAATAAGGTTCTACTTTATTACTCCAGGTCACAGTTTTAAACTTTTCAATCTTTAACCCTCGAATGGCTTGTTCTGGAGCCATTCCCTGAGAATTTTGCTGCTGCAATTGCTGGCTGACACGGGTTATTTCCTCTGGCTTACATTCGATAGAAGCGATCGCAGAGTCAATAATAAGTTCGCGTAATAACTGAGGTAGGAGCCGATAACTAGCTAGTAAGGGAATAATTTCCTCGGCAGTAATCGAGCGATCGCCTACTTGCAGAACTATAGTCATATCCTGTCCAAATAATTACTCATAGTTAGAACTGCGAAAATTCACTCAGACTACATTTTGCCACTACACAAACCACTCTGCCTCAGTAAGTGCTGTATAAGTACCAAAAAAGTTATCCAGTGTTAATACTGAATAACTTTTCAAACCCAATCAGCCCAGACTTAGCGACTATAGCAGCAAGTACCTACGTATGAGTAGTAGCTAAGATAATTTGCTCCTACCCATCAACTTTTAGCTATGGCGGCAGCTTGGTTAGATTGTTACATCTATAACTATATGACGACAAGATCCGCGTTAGTTAGGGCAAGACCAGTAGAGAGGGTGGCTATTTGTATTTGCGCGATCGCTCCCGTACCATCTGCATCAAACAGCAATGCACCATTAGTGCTGTTGTAGATGAAGCGATCGCTATCATCGACAGAGGTTGATCCTATTACGAACTGATCCAGTGCGATCGCTGCACCTGCAATTAGCCCACCACCAAAACCTGCCGCAGACACTTCGATAGTATCATCTGACACCACAAAATCAGTGATATTGTCAATACCTTGATTTGAAGCATTAAAGACAAAGCGATCGCTACCAGCACCACCATTAAGGGTGTCATTGCCGAGTCCACCAACTAGGATGTCATCACCGCCTCCACCATTGATAATGTCATTACCGCTTCCACCGTCAAGAGTGTTGTTGCCACCATTCCCGGAGATCGAGTTGTTCAGGCTGTTTCCTGTACCGTTAATCGCGTCTGCCCCATTTAGGGTGAGGTTTTCCAGGTTGTCACCCAGCGTCCAGGTGACGTAAGAAATGACGGTATCTGTACCAGCATTGACATCTTCAACGATGATGTCAGTGGCATTATCTACCATGTAAGCATCGTTACCAATACCACCAATCAAGCGATCGCTTCCGACTCCACCATTGAGGAAGTCATTGCCCTCTCCACCGTTAAGAGTGTTGCTGGCAGAATTCCCTGTAATCGAGTTGTTTAGGCTGTTGCCCGTGCCGTCAATCGCCGCTATTCCGCTTAGGCTCAGGTTTTCCAGGTTATCACCCAACGTCCAGGTGCCGGAAGAAATGACGGTATCTGTGCCAGCATTGGCATCTTCAGTAATGATGTCAGTGATACTGTCTACGATGTAGATATCGTTACCAGTACCACCAATCAAGCGATCGCTTCCGACTCCACCGTTGAGGAAGTCATTGCCATCTCCCCCATCAAGAATGTCATTGCCATCTCCCCCATCGAGTCGGTCATCTCCCCCATTGCCAGTCAGAGTATCGTTGCCAGCAAAACCAATTAATACGTTAATAAGTTCATTACCGATGATGGTGTTGTTCAGGTTGTTACCCGTGCCGTTGATCGTGGCGAAACCTGTTAAAGTCAGGTTTTCTAACCCAGTTCCCAACCGATAACTGACGCTGGATTCTACGCGATCAATTCCGCCTAAACCGCTTTCAATCTCACCTGAAACAATGTCCTCATTGCTGTCAACAATATAAATATCGCTACCATTGCCACCCCGGAGAGTGTCGAAGCCTTCTCCCCCATCGAGGAAGTCGTTGCCTTCTCCTCCATCCAGGCGGTCATTGCCTTCTCCTCCCCGGAGAATATCGTTGTTGCCACCGGGAAGTAGCGTGCCGGGTATGGTGGTATCGCCAATCAGGATATCATTACCTTCTCCTCCATCCAGGGTGTCATTACCTGCTCCCCCATCCAGCGAGTCATCGCCACCATTGCCAATTAAAGTGTCGTTGCCAAAATCGCCCCGAAGTAGGTTATTGACATCATTGCCGATGATGTTGTTGTTAAGTGTGTTACCCTTGCCGTTTATGGGAGCAAATCCAGTCAGGGTAAGGTTTTCCAGCCCAGTAGCCAAATTCCAACTAACGCTGGATTCTACGCGATCAATACCGCCTATAGCAGTTTCGGTTTCCAACTCAATTCGGTCAGAAATACTGTCAACAATGTAAACATCGCTACCGTTCCCACCCCGGAAAATATCATTGCCTTCTCCCCCATCAAGGAAGTCGTTGCCTTCTCCCCCCTCCAGGCGGTCATTACCTTCTCCTCCCCGGAGGATGTCATTGCCGCCACTGGGAAGTGGTAAGGGAAAGGCATCGCCAATCAGGATATCATTACCTTCTCCTCCATCCAGGGTGTCATTACCCAGCCCCCCATCCAGCAAGTCATCGCCACCATTGCCAGTTAAAGTGTCGTTGCCAAGATCGCCCCGGAGTTGGTTATTGAAATCATTGCCGATGATGTTGTTGTTAAGTCTGTTACCCGTGCCGTTTATGGGAGCAAAACCAGTTAGAGTCAGGTTTTCTAGCCCAGGAGCCAAAATCCAGCTAACGCTGGATTCTACTCGGTCAATCCCACTTATGGCAGTTTCGGTTTCCAGTTCAATTCTGTCGAGAGTATTGTCAACGATGTAAACATCGTTACCATTGCCACCTCGGAGAATGTCGAACCCCTCTCCCCCATCAAGGAAGTCGTTGCCATTTCCCCCCTCAAGAAAGTCATTGCCTTCTCCCCCTCGGAGGAAGTCGTTGTCACTAAAGGGGCTGGGGCCTGGAGAGTTTAAGCCGCCAATCAGAAAGTCGTTACCTTCTCCACCTTCGAGAGTGTCATTACCTTCTCCACCATCCAGGCGGTCATTGCCACCGTTCCCAATTAAGTTGTCGTTGCCAAAATCGCCCCTGAGTAGGTTATCGAAATCATTGCCCTGGATGGTGTTGTTCAGTCTGTTACCCGTGCCGTTTATGGGAGCAAATCCAGTTAAAGTTAGGTTTTCCAGCCCAGAAAACAAAATCCAACTAACGCTGGATTCGACGCGATCAATACCGCCTATGGCAGTTTCGATCTCAAACTCAATCTTGTCTTGAAGGCTGTCAATGATATAAACATCGTTACCGTTACCACCCCGGAGAGTGTCAGCGCCTTCTCCCCCATCAAGGAAGTCGTTGCCTTCTCCTCCATCCAGGCGATCATTGCCTTCTCCTCCCCGGAGGATGTCGTTGTCACTAAAGGGGGTGGGGCCCGGAGAGTTTAAGCCGCCAATCAGGAAGTCGTTACCTTCTCCACCTTCGAGAGTGTCATTACCTTCTCCACCTTCGAGACGGTCATCGCCGCCATTGCCATTTAGGGTATCGTTGCCAGAAAAACCCATGAGTTGGTTATTGAGTTCGTTGCCGAGCAGGACATTGTTAAGTCTGTTACCAGACCCATTGAACGGGCCAAACCCCGTAAACCCCCCTGTTAAAGTTAGGTTTTCCAGCCCAGGAGCCAAAGTCCAACTAACGCTAGATTCTACGCTGTCAATCCCGCCTATGGCAGTTTCGGTTTCCAACTCAATTGTGTCTTGAGGACTGTCAACGATGTAAACATCGTTACCGTTACCACCCCGGAGAGTGTCAGCACCTTCTCCCCCATCAAGGAAATCGTTGCCATTTCCCCCATCCAAGCGGTCATTGCCTTCTCCCCCCCGGAGAATGTCATTGCTGCCATCAGGAATTACAACGGGACCGTCGCCTATCAGAGTATCGTTGCCAACTCCCCCATCCAGGGTGTCATTGCCTCCTCCCCCATCCAGAAAGTCATCGCCGCCGTCGCCTATCAGAGTGTCGTTGCCAATATCGCCCCTGAGTAGGTTATTGACATCATTACCGATGATGATGTTGTTAAGTCTGTTACCCGTGCCGTTTATGGGAGCAAATCCAGTTAAAGTTAGGTTTTCCAGCCCAGGAGCCAAAATCCAACTAACGCTGGATTCTACGCGATCGATGCCGCCTATGGCAGTTTCAATCTCCAACTCAATCCTGTCTTGAGGATTGTCAATGATGTAAACATCGTTACCGTTACCACCCCTGAGAGTGTCAACGCCTTCTCCCCCATCAAGGAAGTCGTTGCCTCCTCCTCCATCCAGGCGGTCATTGCCTTGTCCCCCTCGGAGGATGTCGTTGTCATCAACACTAAAGGGGCTGGGGCCGGGAGAGTTTAAGCCGCCAATCAGAAAGTCGTTACCTTCTCCTCCATCCAGGGTGTCATTACCTGCTCCCCCTTCTAGGAAGTCATCACCACCATTGCCAGTTAGGATGTCGTTGCCAGAGATCGCATTGATGATGTCGTTGCCATCACTGCCAATAAGTGTGTCATTACCAGAAGTACCGTCATTGTCTGTAATGGTGAAGCTGGCTGTGTTGGCAGTACCGATGGTGTAACCTGTACCATCTGCTAGGGTGATTCCTACGGTTTCATTAGGGTCAAGGCTGGCATCGTCAATGGCGACAACATCAATAAAGGCAGTGGTCGCCCCGGCTGCAATGGTGATGCTACCTGTTAAAGCGGTGTAGTCTACACCGGGAGTAGCAGCAGTTAGATCAGTAGCCACGGTGTAGTTGATGGTCAGTCCGCCATCTGGGGCAGGTTCGCTGAGGGTGAGGAGAAATTTGCCAATAGTTGACCCGGTTTCGCGAGGATTGGTGCCAGAAGCGATCGCAACGATGGGAGCCATATTTTTATGTATCTGGGTAGATGTTTTGTGAGAACTGATTGACTGTGTGCCAGTACGAGTCTACACAAGTGTTTATACCCCCGCCTCCAGTGTATTTTCGGAATATTGCTAATTTGTGTTTGACGAGCAGAAAATTTATGGCGATCGCGTTCTCTAGAAAACGCGCGATCGCCATCTTTGGGTTTCGCGACCTGAAGCTGCTAAAGGACAATCAAAGACCTAACCCCCTAACAGTTTTCTCTACAAGGGAAGGGGGAATCTTCAAACCCCTCTCCTAAAAGGAGAGGGGTTGGGGAGAGGTTAACCAACAGGTATTGCCACGCTACCTACAGTTATCCTTTATACGCTCGTGAAATCCGCACCATTGAGAGTGGTGGATTCTACCCCGGTTAGGATTGCCAAAAGATCATTATTGCTCTTGAGGCTAATCAGGGTGTCGTTGACATTACCACCCGTGCCTTGTGTAATATTCAACTGCCCAAAATTCAAACCACCCGACAACCCAATTCGGTCTTCACCATCCATAAAGTCAACAATGGTATCAATGCCATTATTAACGGCTACCAACACAAACCTGTCCCCTCCAGCGTCTCCAGTCAGAGTATCGTTGCCAGCACCACCGACCAGCAAGTCATCACCAGCACCGCCAATCAAACTATCATTGCCATCCCCACCAGATAATTTGTCACCGCCAGCACCACCATTTAAGAGATCGATACCGTTACCGCCGGATACATTGTCACCACCAATGCCACCGTTAAAGGTGTCGTTACCTCCATTCATGTCAACAACCGAACTCTGATAAGTGCCTAATAGGGTAATAACATCATTCCCATCTTGCGGCTGATTGGTGACTGGTTCATCGCCTCGCAGGTTAATGAAAAACTTGCTATTGTTCATGGTCACGGTGATATTGTCGTCACCGTGACCGCCACCAATCTTCCCATCGGAACGCGGGCCATTGTTGGGGTTGGTGTCATTGTCCCACCCAGCAGCGAAAGTGACGTTAATCGTGTTGTTGCCAGCCTTACCGTGAGCGGCGTTTACACCATCTGGATCGATAATTGTGTCGTTACCGTCACCACCAAATATCCGGTCGTTATAGCCAGTACCGCCATCGATTGTGTCATCGCCAGCATCGCCATTAATTGTGTCATTGCCAGCACCGCCATTGATTGTGTCATTGCCAGCACCGCCATCGATTGTGTCATTACCAGCACCGCCATTGATGGTTTCATTGCGGTTAGTGCCAGTCAGCACATCATCATTCGCGGTGCCATTGATTACTGGGGTAGGAAGGGTAAAACGAGCCACCAGCGGATCGTGATCGCTTTGTTGATCTGCAAACTCGGCATTTAGATGCACAATATCAATTTCAGCAGCCGCGTTGGTGCGAAGATTGCCACTTACGAGGATGTGATCGAGTGCCTGAGAATTGCCCTCAAACACGTAGGTGTATTGTTCATTTAGTGGTAGAGTCTCCACCAAGTTAGTCAGGTCATCTCCTTTCAATACTTCCAATGGGTCTGAGAACTGAAAGTCGTTGAAATCACCCATTACAGCTACATTGGCATTGGCATCAGCAGCGAGGATGCTTTCTACGAAGTTGTTAACAATCTCCGCTTGTTGCAGACGTTGAGCCTCAGAGGTGAGTATTGGTGGTTGGTTGCTGCCAAAAAGTGGTTGATCGCCGCCTTTAGAGTTAAAGTGGTTGCCGATGACAAAAACTTGATTGCCGTTGAAGATAAACTCGCCGACCAGGGGTTTGCGGCTGTTGGCAAAGGCATCGCCATCTGAGAGGTCGGTGTCAACAATGCGACCGGGACTGGCGGAAAGTTCCGCACCATTGGCATCAATTACCGTGGTGTTGGTTGTGGAAGTGCCGCCGGGACGATCTACAAAGTCAACTCGCTCAGGGTTGAACAGGAAGCCGACGCGAATATTACCCCCAGGCTGACCGCCATCTCTGTCGTCTGCTGGGTTAACTTGACGGAATTCGTAAGTGGGGCCACCTGCGGCTGCGATCGCATCTATCAAAGCTTGATAGGTCAGGTTGGCATCTACAACGCTGTCATTTGTGGCACCATTGTTATCCTGTATTTCCTCCAAACTCAGGATGTCTGGTGATTTCAGGTTGTTGACAATCAAATTGGCAAGGCTGCCGAATTTGCTACCATCGCTGGGGTCAAGATTCTCGACGTTGAAACTAGCTACTGTCAACTGGTCTTCAGTCCCCGTTAACGTGGTAGTTTCGCGCTCAATACCACCAGAAGTGACAGTTGGCAACGGTGTTGTATTAAGCAGCTTGTAATTGCCAAAGCTATAGTCGATGACACCAGTAATCGAACCGTTGAAGCGATCGCTTACATTCACCTGTGGCGCATTAGGAACTAGCAGATCGTCAATGATGATACGTTCTGGATTAAAATCCCCTTGCTGGATGATAATACCGCCCCGCTCGGTACGAGTGCCAGCATTCGCCCCATCGTTAGCCAAGACAGCGATTTCACCGAAATCGTTGGTAGGACTAACTGCCACAGCGTTATTAACCTGCACCCGCATTCCTTCGAGACTTTCATAGAAGTCAATGCCATCTTGGGCAGGATCGAAGAGGGCAAAAGAATCATTATCGATAATCTGCGTCGGCGGCGTGCGATCGCTACCAATTACAATCGCAGCAGGTAGCGGATTGCCACTTGAGAGGGTGTTAATTCTTCCCGTATTACCAACACCAATCTGAGTAATTGAGAGATTGTTGGAGTTAGCACCACCTGGAGTGAATTCACTCACACTACCGCTTACCAACAGGGAGTCCCCAGCGCTGACGCTGGGTCTTATGCCCGTGAAAACAAAAATTCCCTCAGAGGTGGCATCATCCGCATCAGGATCAGGATCTTGCAAATAAAAGCCATTAGACCTAACAGCAGTGACAATACCCGCCACGTTAGAAACACTTCGCCCTAAGTACGGTGAGGTATGACTAGCACCTTGAATATCGCGGATGCGGATATTCCCTGCCGTGGCATCGTTATCTGTGACCGTGACGGTGGTCGTACTGTTGGTAAAGTTAGTCGCAGAGGCAGTTAATGTCACCGTTTGGGAGCCATCAATCAGGGCATCATCAACCGCAGCGATCGCAAAGCTTGCCGATGCTTCATTTGCAGCAATGGTGACAGTTGTGGCAACTGTTGCCTCTCCCGTATCGCTGGAAACAAGGTTGACTGTCAACGGATTTGTTAAATCCCCAGTGCGAGTCACAGTGCCAGTAGCCGCATCTGCACCAGCTGCTTCTGAGAAGGAAACGGGGGAAACACTTAAACTTAGCGAGGATGTTGGTGTTGGGTTGTCGCTGCGAGTATATCTTCCCAGATCATCGAACGTATCTGTAGCAAAGCCATCCCATTCAATGCTGGGGTCGAAGGCATTGTTCTCGATGGTATCCCCAGTTGTAACGCTGCTTTTGCGCCGGAGGGTGTTGTCAGCTGTACTTGTAAGTCCACTACCCCATTCAGTTCCCGGATCAACGCCAACTTGACCAATTACATCAATGATGGTTCCACTTGCTCCACCCCTACGCAGCACGATGGCATCATCGCCATTAAACCATCCTGCACCATTTGTCTGATCTGCCTGCGCCAAAATCGCTGCATTGGCGTTACTCTGAGCCAAAACAAACACATCGCCGGTTGCCACGGTGCCAGTCAGAGAAATCGTCAAACCAGGAGAGGTGCTGCCATTGAAATACATCTGCACCACGTAGCTATCTGCTGCCAAGTCAATTGCCGCATCAGTGCTGTTGTAGATTTCAAGAGCCTTGTTGTTACTGCTGCCCTCAACATACTCTGAGAAAAATAAGCCTGCCATAGAACCCTCTTTTGTGGTAGAAAACGCAAGATGCAGAATTGAAAATTCAGATGCGATCGCATCTGACAAACTGGCACGATGCTGATTTTAGTTAGACAACTAAAATCAGTAGAAATACTGCCTGTCTATCTGGAAAACAATAAGTTAGAGGTAAAAACAAGAACATTTACCTATCTTTAACCTCTACTTAAAGTTGGGTTTTAGTTCGTCTTGCAGGATATCACTTATATTTAAAGTGTTCTAGTGCTTCACAGAAAATTTTTCCTCAGTTTCTTGCGGGATACTCAGGAAAAATTTTGATTTATAAATTAATAACTCGGAAACGCACTAAATTGCTGTTTCTATAACTCCTCATTCTCCTGAGTCCCCATTGGCTCTTGCTAGGAGAAAATTTGTACTTCTTCCACAAATGCTTTGACAAAAGTGGGATGTTCCTTAACTCAAATTTAAACTAGGTGCTAGTTTCTTCGCTTTCAGCCATTGGTGAATCTGGGTTATCTTCTGTATCTTCCTGCCAAGTATTGAGAATGTCTTTAACCAAAAGCTCCTTTAACCAAACTTGAGCCACAACCACCAATGGCAAAGCTAGTAAAAGACCTAAGAAACCAAAGAAAATGCCGAAAGCTACCTGTGACAACAAGGTGACTGCTGGTAGAAGAGACACCTGATGCTTCATAACTAAAGGTGTCAGAAGGTTACTTTCAATTTGCTGAATAAGGATATACAAAACAATCACTGCACCTGCTTTCCAAGGTGCATCAAGTAAGGCAAGTGCTGCTGGTGGTATAACACTTAAAGTAGGGCCAAGATTAGGAATAAACGTTAATAAACCTGCTAAAAGAGCATTGGCTAGAGGGAGTTGCACCTGCAAAATCCACAAGCCCAAACCGCTCAGAAGGGCAATCACAGTCATATTAAAAAGAATGCCAATTAACCAACCGCTCAGAGCAACTTCGCATTTAGAAAGAATCTTATTGACTCGCTGACGATAGAAGCTAGGAAATAGCAGCAAAAATGCCTTCCGGTAAGAACTGGGATTCGGCAAAAGCATGATGGTCACAACTAAGACCAACAATAAGCTCAGAATAATTTGAATTGAGTTAGCAAACAAGCTATAAAAATTTGTAAGCAACCGATTAATAAAACCGGGTAATTGTTCAGTTAAACGACTAAAAACACGGGCGTCTTCTAAAGATTGCCCTGGAAGTCGGGTTTGCAGCGATTCAGCCCACACCCGTAGCCGATCTAATCCTTGTGGCACCCATTCAATCAATTGTGGAAGTTGATTATAAAAAGGTGGAACAATCAAGGCAAGAAAAATAGTCACAATTGTGACTATACTAATAATTGATAAGGCAATGGCGATGCCTCGGTTGACTCCCTGTTGCACAAGCCATTTCACAAGTTGGTTTATGGCTGTCGCCAAGACCACAGCCATAAAAGCCAGCAACACAACTTGCTGGATTTTCCACAAAATGTAAAGAGAAATGATCAGGGCGATTAATCCGACCCATTGCCCTAAACGCACAATGCTGTCTCCATCTTTTGGTCGATTTGAAGCGGTTGTGTCGAATTTAATCTTTTGAAACTGCTTGTGTCTTCCTCCTTAAGGAAGTGTCTAAAAAGCGTTTTTAAGGTTTTGCTTTATGTTAATTTATATATTAAGTTAAGGTTTTTCACGCCTTAACTGTGGCGAATATAGTATCAAGCACACTCGTTAATCCCTAGTCTTTTGTAAGGCTAAGTGTTGAGGCAATTCCATCAGATAGATTTCATCATAAATAAATGCCTAGTAGCACTTGGATAGAGCAACTTGCGCGGTTCGGTTATGCGGCGAAGGGAATAGTGTACTTTATTATTGGCTTGCTGGCGATACCTGTGGCGTTTGGCTCCGGCAGCAAAACGGCTGACACGAGCGGAGCTTTGGATACAATTGTTGCACAGCCGTTTGGAAAATTTTTGCTTGCTTTGATTGCTTTTGGTCTGATGGGGTACGTGCTATGGCAGTTGACTCAGGCATTGCTCGATCCGGAGCATCAAGGCAAGATTAATGCTAAGAGAATTGTACAGCGCCTTGGCTATGCGCTCAGTGGTCTGAGCTACGCAGGTGTATCGCTTAGCGCTGTGCAGACTGTTTTTGGTAAAGAAGGCGACGATAGCAGCTGGCGGCGAGACTGGGCGGCGCGTTTGCTGGAACAACCTTTGGGACAAGAGCTATTTTGGATTGTCGGAGCCATCGCGATCGCTGTGGGTGTTTCCCTGACTGCCTGACACATCTTTGTAGATGCTTGGTAGATCAAGGGTGACAGGTTAATGAACGGATGCGAGAGAACCAAATCTGGTCATAGAAATCATGCTCAGCCCGTTTAGAT
>NZ_JAMPKJ010000097.1 GCF_039962115.1 Funiculus sociatus GB2-C1
TTATGAGCTATTGCCAGAAACATCGGAGACATTGATCTACCTTGCCATGATCCGGATCATGGTGAGGCAACTGGCATAAAATTTGACCCCTCGGAACTTTTCAAACATCCTCTCATTGATTTTCCAAGAGTTGGGATCACTTAGGCACATATTCGCTCACTCTTCAAATAAAGTTTGTTCGCGCTGGTAGCCTTTGCAGTTAATTTTACAGACATTTTTTCAAATGCCAACCCTGAAGTGATATGATTGCTCTGCTCAATCGGTTCTGGTGAGGAGCAGCCACCAGAGTTAAGGGGAAAGTTCGGTGCAAGTCCGGCGCTGTCCCGCAGCTGTGATGAGGCATTAGTTACAGCCTCTAAGTCAGAATGCCCACCGATGGGAGATAAAGGGGCTGGGGACTAGGGACTAGGGACTAGGAACTGGGGACTGGGTAAGAATTTTTCCTCTTCCCCAATCGCCAATTCCAATTACCAATCAACAGTAAAGAATTTGATACATCTGCGAGGTACAGATTATGACTAAAATTAAACCCTTTAATTTCTTCAAGCTACTGCCAAGATACATAAGCGTCGCTGCTTTAATCGGGGTTGGCTGTTTAATTGCCCAAAAGCCTGCTTACGCTCACCATTCTATGGGCGGTAACGTACCTTCTAATTTCTTTGAAGGGTTCCTCTCAGGGCTGGCGCACCCGCTGATTGGCTTGGATCATTTTGCTTTTGTGATTGCTATTGGGTTACTGGCGGTTGGCCAAGTGCAGGGCGCACTGATACCAGCGGGATTTGTTCTAGCAGCAATGGTAGGAACTGGGATTCATTTACTGAGCGTTGATTTACCAGTAACAGAGATAATTATTGCTGTTAGCGCGATCGCATTTGGGGCGATGCTGGTAAAACAAAATAAACCTAACTGGATTTTACAGATAGTTTTGGGTGCGATCGCCGGTTTATTTCACGGTTACGCTTATGGTGAGGCGATTATCGGTGCTGGGATGACTGAGTTATTTGCCTACTTGCTAGGTTTTACTTTAATTCAGTATGGCGTTGCTTTTGGTGCTTTCCGGTTTGGTAGTGCGGCGACCCAGAAATTTAACACTCAACGTTTATCCTTTCTGCAACTCGCTGGTTTAGTTATATCTTCAATTGGTGTTGTATTCCTCGCGTCGTCAATTAGTTAGTCATTAGTCAGTAGTTTGTTGTCAGTTGGCGTTTGAATATTTTCAGGTTTCTGGAACCCGAAACCCCTCCCCGATAGCGGGGAGGGGTTATTTTATTTTAGGTAATCAACCGGATTTGATATGACTACTTACAAATTATGTGTGAAATGGCAAAGTAACCAGAGGCAGAAACGCCAAAACTAACCACTTCCAAGTCCACATATTATTAGGGCATCGTGGCAATGGTTCTTGTGAGAGAAGCGCTTCTATACGCTCCATCAAACGATTTGGTGGTGCCACAGAACTGAAAGCAGCACAGAAATTCTCCGATTGAATCGGTGGACAGCTTCCCACCCAAAGCAGAGATTCAGCTAACACTAAAGAATCTACCTTTTGTGCCGCCCATCTATCGGCTCGTAGTTCGCGCAAAAGCAAAAGTTCCTGCCACAAACTTTCTGTATTCGGTAGAAAAGATGTAAGCGATCGCATCCATCCGAGCCAGAAAAACCAAAAGGTATCCCGATAATAATAATGTCCTTGCTCGTGGGCAATTACAGCATCAAGATGCTCCGTATCCAACATTTCCAATAATCCCCGGCTAACGACTAATTCCGGTTCCCAGAAACCAACCTGGGCGCTAAATAGAACGTTTGCGTCGAGAAAACGAACTGTGCCATCAAGTTCGATTTGGGGATAAGTGCGTGTTTGTCGCACAGAACGCCATCCCTCAATGGCTAATTTGAGGCATAAAACGACAGCATACCCTAGAAAGCTTAGAGCCAGAGAATAGCTGAACCATCCGGTTTGCAACCCCCCCATTTGTCCGTTGGCACCCATGCACAGCAGCGCGATCGCTGTCATGATTAGTAACAGTGGCCCAAACAGAAATGACCAAAGCGCTGTTTGCCAACGTTCTTGCCAATTTCCTACAGGATAAGACCATCGCCATCTCAGAAACCAAACCAACAAGAGCGCAAAAAGAATCATCACTAAGTGCATTACTTTTACTCCTCTCTAGCTTGACGTGCAGCCGCCAGACGAAGCGCGATCGCTTCTATTTGCTCTAAACTGGCAGAGTCGAGACTATCTGCGAAGGCGGCGACTACATCCGGGTTTCCCACTGCCAAAAATTTGTGTAACTGATCGTGAGCTTCTATTACCTGCGCCTGGGAGCGAGAAACTAAAGCTCGCCAAGAAAATGTACGTTCTTTTTTATCACAAGCAAGCCAACCTTTCTCAGTCAAGCGACGCAGTACCGTTGTGACTGAAGTATAAGCTAACTCTCGCTCAGGATCTGCCAAAATGCGTTCGTGTACGTCCTTTACGGTGGCAGAACCAAGTTCCCAAATGATACTCAAAATCTCTCTTTCCAAAGGCCCCAAGGACATTTGTTTAGGGCGGTAGTTGGGCATCGAAGCCATATTATCAAATCCAATTAAATAGTTATCTTGTCGGTAAGGTTGCTAATCACAATTAGTTAATAATTGTACCATTTGTCTTAAATCTTAATACCCAGAAGCAACTTATTCCTAAATAAATTAGTCCCTGTATAATCAACCCTTCTTATCTAACCTGTAGGACAAACTCTCATAGCCTGTCGCTCTCGTGATGAGGGAGCGCTACAAAGAAAGATATATTCCACAATTTGTTTAGGGATTATATAGCAATCCTCGGCAGAGTTTTGAGCCAGCCCTTCAGATACCCGACTTCTTAGAGAAGTCGGGTATCTCGCCTTCACGAATCATTTAGGACTGCTATAGCTTTACCCAGTAAGTGTGCTGGGTTTCGTTTTAAAAGCTTAGGCGTGACCGATCTCCGTAATCTTTTCGCTACCCCGGTTTTTTCTGAAATTAGCAAAAACTTTACAGAAGATTCACACTAACTATGTATTTACTGTGTGCAAATACACAGAAAAAGGTTTAGATTTAAAAATCAGCAGAAAATAAAGGCAGGAAAATGACTATGCAAAAACAAATTCTCGCCGCAGGATTTTTCCTCTTATCTTTCATGTTGCCGCTGAAGGCAACGGCAGCAACATTATTTAGCGGGCTTTACGTATTTGGCGACAGTATCTCGGACACGGGTAATGTTTTCAATGCCTCCACGGGTCTAAACGCAAGCAATCCCAATATCCCAATCATTCCTCCTAGCCCTTTCTACTCTAATGGACGTTTCTCCAATGGCCCGGTATGGGTAGATTATCTTGCCCAAGATTTAGGTTTAAGCTTGACTCTGTCCACTGATCCCACTTTGGGTACTCAGCCAATTCAAGGCATAAACTTTGCTGTCGGCGGTGCTACCACAGGAACTGATAACACTATTTTTCCTCTTTTACCAGGATTGCAGCAACAGATTGGATTTTTTTCCAGTCTGATACCAGCTTCTCAGACTGCTGACAAAAATGCTCTCTATATAGTGTTGGCTGGGCCTAATGATTACTTGCCTACACAAAGCAGTTTTAAGCCTTATACAGAACCTGACAAAACCATCGAAAACATAACCTCTGCGGTTAGATCCCTGGCTGCACTGGAAGCTAAAAATATTATGGTAGTTAACTTGCCAGATTTGGGCAGATTGCCACTAACCTCCGGAACTCCGGATGCTGATAGGCTCAACGCTTTAACCAAAAAACATAACTCCAGTTTGTTCAAAACTCTGGATAATTTGAGCGACGATTTAGCGCCCGATGTTAACCTAATTTCCCTGGATTTTAATTCGGCATTTAATGACGCGATCGCTAATCCAGCAAAATATAATTTCACGAATGTCACTGACCGTTGTTTATTCAACCCTCAATGTACGAATCCTAACGAGTATTTGTTTTGGGATCAGATCCATCCGTCAACTGCAACTCATAAGATACTGGGTGAATTAGCCTATTCAAGGCTGACAACACCAACCGAACCTGGAAAGAGCGTTCCAGAACCGGCTTCGGCGCTGGGTATATTAGCTTTTGGTGCTTTAGGTGCTGGTTCGGTGTTGAAAGGCAAACACAAAAAAGTCAGAGTAGGGGCGACTGAAGTATAAATGGTAAATGGGTAGAAGCATCCCATTTTTGGCAACGCGATGCTCCAAAAACAAAGCCTGTCAACGCAACGGCTAGAATAAAGGCCGCGCACTATCCAGGCTTTGTTTGTTCGCCCTTGACTTTAGTTGTCAGGCGTTTTTACTTGTAAGCATGACTTTGTTGGATTACGATAATCTTTTCCAAACGATTGAAGAATTAGTGCTGCACCATTCTCCCAGCGGCGTTGAGGGAGAAATTGACCAGCTGTTAATCAGGCGATTTCAGGCGGCTGGCGTAGAAGTTTGGCAGGATAGTGCAGGTAATGTAATTGCCAAGATTGCGGGACAAAATCCACAAAAAGCGATCGCTATCACCGCCCACAAAGACGAAATTGGTGGCATCGTCAAACAAGTTGGCAAGGAGGGACGGGTAGAAGTTCGCCGTCTTGGAGGCTCTTTCCCTTGGGTTTATGGCGAAGGCGCTGTAGACTTACTCGGAGACGAGCAAACGATTACCGGAATTCTCTCTTTTGGATCGCGTCACATTTCCCATGAATCCCCCCAAAAGTCCCAGCAAGAAGATACTCCGGTGCGTTGGGAAGATGCTTGGGTGGAAACTAAATGCAGTCTCCCAGAACTAGAAGCAGCAGGAATTCGACCGGGAACCCGAATGGTAGTCGGGAAGCATCGCAAGCGCCCGGTCAGAATGAAGGATTGGATTGCCAGTTATACGCTGGATAATAAGGCATCTGTGGCGATTTTGTTGGCGCTGGCGGAAACTGTAAAAAAGCCAGCAGTTGATGTTTATTTGGTGGCTTCTGCTAAAGAGGAAGTCGGCGCAATTGGCGCGATGTACTTTACCCAGAAGCAGCACGTAGATGCTTTGATTGCCTTGGAAATCTGCCCATTGTCGCCGGAATACCCAGTTGCAGACGGAGTAGCACCAGTGCTGCTTTCTCAGGATGGCTATGGCATCTATGATGAAACGCTGAATTGGCAGATACGGCAAGTAGCACAAAAGCTGTTTATTCCGGTGCAATTGGCGACGTTGAGTGGTTTTGGCAGCGATGCCTCAATTGCGATGAAGTTCGGTCATGTTGCGCGTGCAGCTTGTCTCTCCTTTGCGACGCAAAACACGCACGGTTACGAGATTGCTCATTTGGGAGCGATCGCTAACTGCACCCATATCCTTTGCGCCTACTGCGAAACAGAATTTGCTAATAGCTATTGATCCCCGCAATTCCCTACAATGAAGCTACCCATCCTGTGACAGATGTGAGCCACTTATGTCGAAAACTGTAGCCGACGTTATGAGCCGCGACCCTATTTTGGTGCGGACTGACACGCCTCTCAAAGAGGCTATCCAAATCCTGGCAGAACGACGCATCAGCGGTCTGCCAGTGGTGGATGAAAATGGAAAATTGGTGGGGGTAATCTCAGAAACTGACTTGATGTGGCAAGAAACCGGGGCGACTCCCCCCGCTTACATCATGTTTCTAGACAGTGTGATTTATCTGCAAAACCCAGGCACTTACGAACGAGAACTGCATAAGGCGCTGGGGCAAACAGTCGGGGAAGTAATGACCTCTGATGCAATTACAATTGCACCTGATAAATTTTTGCGGGAAGCCGCCGCGCTAATGCACGAGCGAAATGTGCGCCGTTTGCCAGTGATTGATCAATCAGAGCAAGTGATTGGCATCCTGACTCGTGGGGATATTGTGCGGGCAATGGCGGCAGAAATGTAGTACCTATCATTACTCACCCTAAGAGTAGGAAAGTAAAATCCCTACCCAACGTTTTAATCCAACCTTCAAACATCGACGACTAACAACAAATAATAATGAGCATTACCCCTGAGTCTGTTAAAGAATTGCTGGGTTCAGATAATTTTGGCGATCGCATCCGTGCGATTAACCAGTTGCGCCAGTTGGAAGTGGCGATCGCATTTGAACTAATTCAACCTGTTGTTACTGACAGCAATACCAGAGTTCGATATGCAGCTGTCAGCCAGATGGATACGCTGGGACACCAAGATTTAGAAAAAAGTTTAACAATATTACGCGATCGCCTCTTCAACGACCCTGAAGCCGACGTACAAGCTGCTGCTGCTGATGCGCTGGGGGCGCTGAAGCTAAAAGATGCCTTCTTAGACTTGCAGCAAGTTTACCAGCAAAGCCCAGAATGGCTCGTCAAATTCAGCATTATTGCCGCCTTGGGGGAAATGGGCGACGAGCGAGCTTTTGACCTATTACAAGAAGCCCTCACCTCCGATAACGACCTGGTACAAACAGCTGCTATCTCCTCACTAGGAGAACTGGGAGATCCGCGAGCAGTTTCCCTCATCGTTCCCTATGCTACCCATCCAGACTGGCAAATCCGCTACCGAGTAGTACAGGCGCTCCACAGGCTAGGCGGCACAGAGGCACGCTCCACACTAGAAGCTTTGGCAAATGATCAAGTCGAGCAAGTAGCCGAAGAAGCCAAAACTTCTTTAAAATCCGTCTCCTAGCCTGTCTAATAGCGTTTGTAGTGTTGCCGATCGCATCGATTTGAGCAAGCGTATACTAACCTAAAAAAGTTTATTTTCACAGCTAGGGCGAAGCATTTACCAAGTTAACCAGAGCTTAATCTCCAAGCTTGCCTACAAGTGCTTCGCCTGTTTTTGCGCCTATCTAATTAAGTATTTTCCCATAGAAATTTTTAATTACAGTTACTTGTCAAGCAAATATCTCAGTGTTTTCCGAAAAAATATGATTTGAGCATCAGTAATTTGACGGATATTTTTATTAGATTTATTTATTCCCAAACAAGGAAAATTTAAATAATTAAATATTGACTTATTTCATCTTCCTTTTACCCCAACTTTATAAAAATCTCCCGAAAGTACGAAACATCTTGAAGAGTAAGTGAAGTTACCTCCGCATTCTTGCCAACCTCTAGTAGTAACCCCTATAGTGAGAATAACAAAAGCAATCAAGCTTATTTACGCGACCTACTGAGTTGAGAATTCAAAGCTAGAGTGATCCCTTAGATAACTGAGTTTCGTCCATCAGGTGCTTAAGTAGTTTCCAAGACAATCATCTTTAACACTCAAGCAACTTGCCCGGTTCTACTAAAAAATAGTCACTCAACTCAAACGCTAAATATGCGGAGATTGAAATCTTGAAAACCACCTCGATCCTCAAACAGAACCTCATGAAACTCAAGCAAGCTTCAACTATCGTTGGTTTACTCGCTAGCAGCGCCCTCGCGCTCTCCGTAGCTCCCGCCCAAGCATTTAACTTTAATTCCGACGCTGATTTGGGAACCTGCGCGGCTGTTCCCCTGGAGAATCTCGGTAACAATACGGCTTCTGCTTCTAGTCTTTCTTCATGCACCACTGCTGACGGGATTACACTTACAGCTGGTGCAACTAACCCGGTTTCCGGTGGTGCGAAACTGACCAAGAAAGAAGTTAATGGAGTCAAGGGTGTAGGTGTATACAACGATTCCAGCAAAGCAAATCTTGGAAGTCAGCAAGAAACTGACTTCGGCGAAACCCTCACCTTATCGGTTGAGAAACCTACAATATTTGAATCCCTCGATTTGTCTTTCCTGTACAAGAAAGGCGAGTTCGGCGACTTCCTCAATGAAGTTGCTCAAGTTACAGCAGGTGGGTTTACTGGAACCCTAAAGGTTCTTAGTGCTACTCAGGCTCAGTGGAACTGGAACGGTATAGAGCAGTTAGTCACCGCATTAAGCCCCTCTAATAAGTCTGGCGGCGGCTTGTACAGTATTCTGAATCCTTTCGGAAATACAGCAGTTTCCAGCATTGTATTGACATCTCCCCAGGAAGCTGGAACAAGTTACAGATACAGTGACTTTGCTCTAGCAGGAGCCAAAACAGCTTCAGCTTCCGTTCCTGAACCAACAACTCTTGCTGGTCTGGGACTTGTAGGTGGGTTGTTAGTTGCTTCTCGTCGTCGCAAACGTAGCCAAGCTAGCTAGTTTTGAATTCTCAAGCAAATTAAATTAAATATAATTGGGGTGAGAAGCAGAAGTATGTTTCTTGCCCTAATTTTTTGAGATTATTTCTCAAGCAAGCGAATCTAATGTAGGGTGATTGATTGACAAAACTCTATCGCCCTCACCCCCAATCCCTATCCCTCAGGGAGAGGGGAGTCAATCCGAATCTTGTCCCCTCTCCCTGTAAAAGAGGGCTGGGGTGAGGGCGGTTTGGGCAAGAGATATCTTTGATTTATCACTCAACCAGCGAAAGTAGGGTGGTTTCTTTCCACCCTACTTTCTTGTCTTCAAAGATTGACTCCACAGGTAAAAAGGACTGATTAAACTACTCAGTGAAAACTCTATGTCACAAGCAGCAGCAATATCTGCTTTTTGAACTACTTGATACTTGACGAACAGGTAGATGAATTTCCGCAAATCGTTGATGATATAGATGGGAAAAGCAAAAGGTCTCTGCCAAACTTTTAGCCGAATCATGCGGATATGGTGTCGAGCTAAGCCAATCCCGCGTACAACAGAGATTAAGTAGTTTCGCTCCATTCGCCAATGGGGAATTTTATGAGCAATCTGCATCTGTGGGTTGTACCAAATCTCCCAACCACCATTCTGAATATATGAGAGTGCTTCTAAGTCTTCACTAGCTAACATGGATTCCCCCACTCTCCCCTTGAGAATAAGTTGGCTAGGTACATTTTCAAGCCATGCTTGCTGGCGGACGACTAATCCTGAACCAGGAGGCAACATTTTGTTATAACGTTCATATATAAATGCTTTTGAGCCGCGATCTACAATTGCTAGGAAACAGGCTACTTTTTCAAAATCTTCAGGAGGATTAACCTCAAAGTCACCCTTGATGCAACCGTTGTAGGCTCCAGCTTTTGGATGCTCCTGACCAAAACTATAAGCTACTGCAACCCATTCAGGGTTCGGTAAGTTATCGTCATCGAGAAACCCGATGAATCTGCCTTTAGCTTCGGTAACGGCTCGTTGTCTGGCAAATGCCAGTCCTTTTTGAGGTTCAAAACCGTAGGTTAATGGATAAGCTGAAGACCAGTTAGCTTGGTAGTCTTGAACAACTTTTGCTGTACGATCAGTACTGTTGTTGTCGATTACAAGAATTTCCCAGGAAATCTGCTCTGTATGAATTTGCGATCGCAGTCTTTCCAAAACTTCTGGTAATCGATTTTCTCCGTTGTGAGTACAGATTGCTACCGTAAAGTCAACCATTATGAAAAAATAACTGTTGTTTAACGGGAATTACACGATACAAAGCTTTCTGAACTCTACTATATTATAATCTGTTAACTATCAAGCCTGCCTACTTAGCTAAAAGTAATATTTTTTTAATTCAAAAAATTAAATATATTTTTTACTTAAATTTTATTGGTTTATATTATTCGTTAGTAATTAAACCAAAACCATCTACAATAAGTGCCAGCCAGCCTGACAGCGATATCAAAGCGTAGTGCCTCAACAAAAATTATACATATATGAATGTTTCCCCTCCTGAAAACCTTAAAGATATTCTGCATAAATCCTTGGCTAAACTAGAAAGATTTGAAGAGTGTGCCTTACTAGACTATCCTAACTACTTAAATCTAGGCGACCATCTCATATGGATGGGGACTATACTTTACTTAAATGATATTTTAAAGACAAAAATTAAATACGTCGCCAATCTTACAAATTTTTCTGGAGAAGCAATGGAAAAAGAGGCTGGAAATGCTCCTATTTTCCTCAGTGGTGGCGGTAATTTTGGTGATCTCTGGTCTAATATACAAAAGTTTCGAGAAAAAATAATTACTCAATACAAAGATAAACCAATTATAATTTTACCTCAAAGCATATACTTTGCTAATCCAGATAACTTAAAAAGGTCAGCGGAAGTCATTAACCAGCATCCAAATTTAATTTTATTTACTCGCGATAATTATAGCCATAAAATCGCTATTGAGAATTTCTGTAACGCTCAGGTAATTAAAGCGCCTGACATGGCATTTGAAATGCTGGGAATGCCTGGGTTACAATTAAATTATAAACCTAAAGACTCAATATTATATCTCTACAGACAAGACAGAGAGCTGAATGAGAAATTTTCTCCAGATGCGATCGCTATACCAAATTTAGTTGTAGAAGACTGGGTTTCATTCAAGTGGGTGTATGGACATCCAGAC
Organism: Funiculus sociatus GB2-C1; assembly: GCF_039962115.1. NCBI lineage: Bacteria > Bacillati > Cyanobacteriota > Cyanophyceae > Coleofasciculales > Coleofasciculaceae > Funiculus > Funiculus sociatus. Next base: position 10,342 of record NZ_JAMPKJ010000097.1, read on the forward strand.
TCTAAATTTAATCAAAGTATAGCTACACTTGTTCGAGAATTCTGGCAAAGAGGTTTAAAAACTCCTGACGACTGGATATCCCGGCAAAAATGGCAACAATCCCATCCATATATCTCGAAATTCAACGGGATGTATAATTCTGCTATTCATCGCAAATCGTGGAGTTTTATCCATAGTGGAATTTATCAATTTTATCAACATCGTCTAATTATTACCAATCGCTTGCACGGTCATATTCTTTGTATTATATTGGGCATTCCTCATATATTTTTGCCTAATTCTTATTACAAGAATGAAGGATTTCATGAGAGTTGGACTAAACTTATTCCTTTTTGCAGATTTGTTAAAGAACCAGGACAAATAAAATCTACTGCAAAAGAACTTATGGAACTATTTCCGAGAGGGATGTTATAGCTATTTTCAATTGGATGAGATACTAAGATTCGGTTGAGCCATAGGGAAACCCAACCTACAAGAGACTACAAAAGACTAGGGTTATACTAGATAGCTAATAATTAAATTATGAATGCTGTTATTTCTAAACCTGTACGCATAGCTATTCTGGCGAATCCGGCTGGCGGTGGGGGGATGACAAAGGTAGTAATAAATTTGTTAAAAGGGCTGGTTATACGAGGATATGTGCCAGATTTAGTATTAGATTTTGCCCTGGATAAACCATACATAAAAGATGTTCCAAAGCAGGTAAGAATAGTTGATTTAAAAACTAAAATTGCTTACAAAACGCAAAGTGCGATAAAACTTGTACCTCCTTTAGTACGTTATTTAAGAGAAGAAAAGCCAGATTTATTAATTTCTCACTTAGTGTTTACTAATGTAGTTGTTGCGATCGCGCGGAATTTAGCCTTCGTTCCGGTATGCTTAGCATTAGTCGAACACCTGCCCCTAGCCAATAGTAGCAATTCGCTGCTAAGGATATTCAGGCGATCGCTTTACGCGCAAGCGGATGCAGTGATAACTGTATCAAAAGGGATGGCGCAAGAGCTTGAAACATATTTAAGCATGAAACCGGGGACAGTGCAGGCGATTTACAACCCAGTTGTAGATCCCAATCTATTTCTAGATGCACAAGCACCTTTAGATCATCCTTGGTTTCAAGCAAATCAACCGCCTGTGCTATTAGCTGTTGGACGACTAACAACACAAAAAGATTTTCCAACTTTGCTTCATGCTTTTGCTCGTTTGCGGTTACAACAAAAGGTGCGGTTGTTAATTTTAGGAGAAGGCGAGTTGCGAAAAAAGTTACAAGCTTTGGTTGTCGAGTTGGGTTTAGAAAACGATGTTTCTCTGCCGGGATTTGTGAAAAATCCTTATGCTTATATGAGTCGGGCGGCTGCTTTTGTGCTGTCGTCTCGTTGGGAAGGTTTGCCGACAGTTTTGATTGAAGCGATCGCTTGTGGTTGTCAGGTGGTTTCCACAGACTGTCCGAATGGCCCTAGTGAGATTTTGGCACAGGGAAAATATGGTCGTTTGGTGCCAGTGGGAGATGTTACTGCATTAGCTCAAGCGATGCAACTTGCTCTAGAAAATCCAATTGATGCGCCCCAGTTGAGAAAGCGATCGCAAGACTTTAGCATAGAACGATCTGTGTCAGAGTATTTGCAGCTGATTGGTCAGTAGTCCCAACTTCTCCCAACTTCCCAATCCCCAATCCCCAATCCCCTACAACAACCCTTCCAGTTCTATCGTTTCAATCAGCTGAAGACCTCGTGGATCGCCGACTCTCAAAAGTGCGGCTTTGGCATCTTCTCGGACACCCATTTCTTCATCTTCTGCGAATGCCTCAATCAAGGCATCAATGGTAGTACCGTAGACAGCATTAGAAGGCATTTCCCGGCACAGTTGTCCCAAAGACCAGGCACAGTTGCTGCGAACTGCGGCGATCGGGTCTTGCCTTAAGGCTTCAATTAGGCATGGAATTGATGCCACAATAGCCTCGTAGCCCAACCCAGCCATTTGAGCTAGCCCGCTAGCTGCCCACAGACGGACGGCGGAAATATCGGTTTTTAAGGCATCGGTGAGGGGTGCTAAGGAACGGCGATCGCGGCAATTTCCCAAAGCCCAGACTACGCCTTTGCGGACATAGCCGTTCCAATCAAGGGATAGCCGAGAAATCAATGGCTCTACGGCGCTGGGACTGGGATTGCGCCCCAAGCCATAAGCCGCACTCACCCGCACCAACGGACAGGGGTCACTCAACAGGCGAATCAAATGGGGAATAGCTCGTTCATCCTGAAGTTCGCAAAAAGCTCGCGCCGCTAGCATCCGTTGCTGCGTTCCCGGTGCCTCCAGCAGCGCCAGCATCGCCTCTGGATCTGGCTTAGCTTCTTCCAGGGTATCGAGCGGCTCTATTTTGTCCAGAGGGCTTTCTAGCTCGGTTTCTGGATCGAGTAAGCTTAGGTCATCATCGTCTTCATACATAACTCTATAAAGTATCACTACCGATCTAAATTCCTCTAGTGTCTATCAGCATTACCTGCTCTGGAGACGCACGAAAGTTAAGAAAACTAACATTATGAGTTTGTTACCCCGATCAAAAAGTTGAATTTGGTATAGTACACGACACCAAGAACCTTTAATTTTAATGCTAGATAACAGGGGGAGGAATGTGACAGAACACCTAGAGCCATATCGACGCATGGTTCGTTCCATGCGGTTTGTACCCGCACTTGGGCGACAATACGAATCGCACCAGTCACAGATGCCATCGCCGCCGCCGCTTAACTTTTCGTCGTCGGTGCCATCTACGGTGCCACCTGTAAGGGAAGCAGCCCCCGATCCATCTGAACACATTGCTGCCTTGGTGCGGGAGGCTGTCTCGAAACCAACGGTGCTTCCAGTCACCTATGCGATCGCAGAAAATATAGGCGATCGCATTAGCCGCATGACTACTCCTAAAAAGAAGCAATCGCCGGAAATTATAGCATTCAAAATTCCCCAACCTGACCCCAACTGGAAGCCTGCTACTACAGTGTCTGATTGGCAAAAGTCAGAAGACCTCAGCCATCAGGCTTTCTCTGCACCTGTTGAAGTTGAGGAAACAGCAAACGTTGAAGTTTCCCCGGTTGAAGCCGAAATACCTGCGCCTGTCGGTGTTGAGGAAACACCAAAAGTTGAAGTTTCCCCGGTTGAAGCCGAAACACCGGATGCTTTGGGTGTTGAGGAAAATGCGATCGCACTTTCCCCGGTTGAAGCCGAAACATCAGATGCTGTCGGTGTTGAGGAAACACCAAAAGTTGAAGTTTCCCCGGTCGAAGCCGAAACACCTGCGGCTGATCCAGTATCAGACCAATCAACAGAGGAGACTACTGCGGCGGATGCTGTTGTTGAGGAGATGCCTGAAACGCCCTCAGATGAACCCGAAGCAACCCAACAGCCTACTCTTTTAGACAAAGCGGCATCGGCAATTGAGGCAGTTTTATCTGTTTTCCAGAAGCCAGAAACCGACCAGAACGAGCCTGATGCTACTGTAGAATCCTCTCCGACCAAGGTGGAAGCCGAAATACCTGCCTCTGTATCTCCAGCGTCCGAGGAACCGACTCAGGAGGCTACTGCTGCGGATGCTGTTGTTCAGGAGATGCCTGAAACGCCCTCAAATGAACCCGAAGCAACCCAACAGCCTACTCTTTTAGACAAGGCGGCATCAGCAATTGAGGCAGTTACCTCTATTTTCCAGAACCCAGCCGCCGACCAGAACGAGTCTGCTGTTGCACCCTCACCCGCAGCCGACCAGAAAGCCGCGGAAAGTGAGATGTCTCAGATTACCTGTCCTAAATGCGGAGCTACTGAGGTCAGGAAAAATGGGCATTACAAGGAAAAGCAAAGGTACGTTTGCAAAGAGTGTGGTAAGCAGTTTATGCCTTCTGATTCTGTTGAGCCACAGCAGCCGCAGGCATCTTCTGTGAAATCTGATCAGCCATCTTCAGGAATTTCTCAGGCTAAAAAAGGGAAGAAACAGGCAAAAGGCTTTGGCCGCCCGAAAAGTTAAGTAACGCTAATTTTGTGTGAGTAGGCACCTCTATTTAAGGGTTCCCAGGCTGAGCCTGGGAACGAGGAATTTTTCTTTTTGGAGTGTCTTCTTTAAAGTGGTTTGAGCATCCACAAAGACTGGGTTTGGTACCCAAGCTGGCGGTAAAGATTTAAAGCGGGTTGGTTGGTTTGAAAGACTTGTAAACCCATCTGGCGATCGCCTCTTGCTCTTGCCCAGTTTTCGGCACTATCTACCAAAGCTTTCCCTATACCACGACGGCGGTGTTCTGGCAAGACATAGAGCAAAAAAATGTGAGCATGGCGATCGCCTGTAACCTGATCTATGGCATTTCCTAGCCACAGACAAGCTACAGGGGAAGGACGATCCTCTTTAGGTTCAACCCACCACAGAGGCGTTTTGCTAGAAAAGTAACTTTCAACAGTCTCAGCTAGATGAGAAAAATCTTGCTGTGGGAAAAGTTCGTGGTAAGTCAGCTGCATAAACTTCAGCAGCTTTGCTCGATCTAGCCCTGACCCTTCACGCAACCCGTAACCTGGAGGCAGCATTTAAGTTTAGGAGTCGCTTGGCAGCAAGAAGCTGATTGCTGCTGGCAACTGGGCTTTCTCCGGCTGGGGATTTACTTCCTCAATCGGTGCTGGTGCTGCCATATCTGATGGTAAAAATATCCTGGCGCTGACTGCGACCAGTGCAATCAAAAAGATAAATATTGCTAGGAATGGGGCAATGTATTCGCGAATGATAGCCATATTTGTAGCTCTAGGAGCAGGAGAATTTTCCGAAAACTAAGTTGAAGAATTGTTAAGCTTTCTCATTCTATCCTACAACTAATAAGGTTCATCGTCTTGTTCGTCGAGTCCCGGTATTGACATATCTGGAATAGAACGAGGATTCCAGGGGGCAAACACTGGCAAAAGGACTAATCCAGGCAAGGCAGCGGCGATACTAATCAGGAAAAACAAAGGCCAACCAGTGACTTCTGCTAACCTACCTGCTGGAGCAACCAAAATATCACGGCTGACTGCCATCAAACTTGAGAGTAAAGCATACTGAGTTGCTGAGAAGCGCTGATTGCAAAGACTCATCAAAAATGCAACAAAAGCGGCATTTCCCAGTCCAGCACAAAAGTTTTCAATGTTGATGGTAAGTACCAATAACTGATAGTTTTTACCAACTTGTGCGAGTATCAAGTAAGCTAAATTGCTCACCGCTTGCAAACCGCCAAATACCCAAAGGGAGCGATTAACACCGATTTTGTTGAGAATTGCACCTCCGGCAAGAATGCCAACAATGCTCGCCAGTAGTCCCAAAGTGTTCTGAATCGTACCTACGTCTGTGGGACTGAAGTTTAACCCTGTCTTCTCTAACAAAAAGGGTGTAGACATATTATTAACTAGCGCGTCACCCAGCTTGTAGAGGACGATAAAAACTAGAATTAAAAGTCCTTGGAGTTGACCATTACGTTGAAAGAATTCGATAAATGGCAACCTCACGGCATCAGATAAAGAAGCGGGTGGGCGATCGCGTTCTATAGGTTCCGGTGCCAAAATCGCACTTACTAACCCAACTCCCATTAGCAGTGCCATCAACAAGTAAACCGTCCCCCAAGGCATTTTATATTTATCTGCCAAAACCAGCGCCAGACCACCAGTGATGAGCAAAGCAACGCGATATCCTAAAACAAAAATCGCTGCACCGGCTCCCATTTCCCGTTCTTCTAAAACATCAGTACGATAGGCATCGGCAGCGATGTCCTGAGTCGCACTGAAGAAGGCAATCAGCAAGGCATTAATGGCTAACAGTTGCAGGGCTTGCGATGGCTTTTGCAGAGCCATTGCTGCGATCGCTACCAATAACGCCCCTTGAGTCAGTACCAGCCAGCCACGACGCCGCCCCAAAAACGGCGGTATAAAGCGGTCAAGTAAGGGCGACCAAATAAACTTGAGTGAGTAGGGCAAACCGACCAAGCTAAACAACCCAATCGCGCCCAAATTCACGTTTTCAACGGTCATCCAGGCTTGCAACGTCTTACTCGTTAAAAACAAAGGCAAACCTGATGAAAAGCCCAAAAACAACAGCGCTGCCATCTTGCGGCTTTGAAAAACTTTTAAAAAAGATTGGGTTTCTTTCACGACTGAAAAAGGCTCCTCACAATCTGATTAGTTATTAGTCATTAGCGCTCTTTCATCACTCTAGGCAGAGGATAATGGGCTTAAAACTGCTCAAAGCCAGAACCAACCTATGACAGAGCGTCGTCAAGCTTCCCCAACCGTAAAATTCGTGGATGAATACTGTCAATGGTATCAACAGTTGTTTCCAGAAGTCAGAAGTTATGAAGCCTTTAAGTATCTTCATGTGGGCATGATTTCGGACATTAAGCGAAAATCATTACCTGAGATATAGCGTTTCCTAGTCTGCTGAGGTACAGTAACAGCAGTGTGTAAACCAATTTTGGATGTCCTTCAAGGAGAGCTTATTAAATGCTTCCTCTATGGCTTTGGCTAAGTCAGG
>NZ_JAMPKJ010000098.1 GCF_039962115.1 Funiculus sociatus GB2-C1
ATTTCTGGAGCGCAGTGGTTAGCCAAAAATGTGAGTCAAATGCTCAAACTACGTTGCGCTTACCTCAACGAACTCCTATCTGTTTGATATTCTTGCAAAACCGGGATGCTCCCGTCAATGTTGGATTTCGTATTTCAACCCAACCTAATAATAAACAGCGTGACCTAATGCCAAACTAGCAACCAGCATTCCTAGAACTAGAAAAGGTTGAGCGCTTGCCTGATATTTCACATCATTTTTCAGGGGATCGCGCAGAAAATACATATCCTGAAAAGTGATTTGGGGGATGATGAGTAATATCAAGATTGCCGCATAAAGATTTTGGTGGATGCTAATTAAATACGCGGCAATTCCAGCTTGAAAAATATCGATCATTAGCACGCATATCCATGCAGCCGTGCCAACGCCAAACATCACCGGAAGCGATTGTAGACCGAGTTGGCGATCGCCTTCAACACTCTTGAAGTCATTCACCACCGCGATTCCCAACCCCGCCAAACTGTAGAACAGCGTCAGAATCATAATCGTAGCGTTTAACTCGCCAAACAGCGCGTGACCAGTCCACCAGGGAAGAGCAATATAACTGGCACCCAGTGCGTAATTGCCTAGCCAGCCATTTTTCTTCAGCTTCAGCGGTGGCGCAGAATAAATATAGGCTAGAAAAGTACCACCCAAGGCAATGCAGGTGATGGTAGGAAAATCATGCCCTGCCCATCTATCTAAAACGTAGGAAAGACCTAACCCTGCAAATAACAGCAGCAAAATTTGCGTTACCACTTGGGGAACAGAAATGGCACCAGAGGGAATAGGACGGTAAGGTTCGTTAATCGCGTCGATATCGCGATCGTAAAAGTCATTTAAAGTTTGGGTATACCCAACCAGAATAGGCCCCGACAGCAGCATACAAGTAGCAGCTTTCAGAACATTTTCCAGAGTCCAAGTGTATTCGCCCGAAGAAGCTGCACCGCAGACAACGCCCCAAATCAGGGGAATCCAGGTAATCGGCTTCATCAGCTGCAAGCGAATTTTCCAAATAGAAGTCTCGCCAGAAGCAGCACCTTTCATGCCTAGCAGTTGCCGAGTTTTCGCACTGCGCTCAGCTGAGTTATCATTTGTTGGTTGTCCGTTGTCCGTTGTCATTTGCTAATAGGTAATAGGGACTGGGGACTGGGGGCTAGGGACTGGGGGTTGAGGGCTAGAAACTAGGGGTTAGGTAAGCCATTTTCCCAATTCCCAATCCCCAATCCCCAATTCCCAATTAAAACGAAATCGTTAAGTAACTATTTTGAAATTTAGCGCCTTTGACGGATTGACCGCTCAACTGGGGCGGCAAAGAGATATTACGTCGCTGGTCTCCAGCATCGATGGTGACTTCTGGGCCAGACTGGGTAAGTTTTACCTGTTTTTTGTCAAAACCAGGCAAGAATAAACGTACCTGACGGGCAGAGATATCAATCTCAATCGGTTTGGGAGCCGATGCAGCTTGACGCAAATCTGGGAGAGCTTCTATCAGGGGTTGCCAGTCACTAGGAGGACAGATAGGAAGAGAACTAACTGCCAAAGGGCTAAAGTTCACCGAGATGCCTTCTGTCACAGGCTCCTGGTTTAGCAGTACGCCGCCCACAGTCAGCCCGATTTGTTGGGCGCTACCCCACAGATACTGGGCAGTTGCCACAGCGGTAGGATCGCCTGTTGTCACCAAATAGGCAGCAGTCCGAGAGGGGTCTGCTATTGCTGCTTTCCCTCGTTCCAGCAGATTGTTCACCTCATTGGTGGGTTGTTGGGCGAAGTTGTCCCCAGTCCATGAGACGTTGAGGACAGCGCTGCTGATCGGTTGAATAAAGGGCGATACTGTTTTCCAGAGGTCGGAATCTTCCACTACTTTCCGGAAGCGACGGATATACCAGCTGAGTATTTCTGGCATACCCAACATCCGTAGGGTAGTCTGGTCGCCGCTGCCATCGTAAACGATCACGTCGTACTTGCCACTAGCATCGTACTCGCGGATGGCATTTAGAGCTAAGGCGCTATCCATCCCTGGCAATACGCCTAGTTCTTGACCGTAGACATTTTTTATCAGGGGTGTCCGGAGATATTGCGCCTCCAGTTTTTTGATTTCTTCCCAGCTGCGCTCTAGCAAGACGGCCGACTGGAACTGCACTACTTGCAAATTTTGAGTTATTTCCTGGGGGTCGGGACTGGTGGGTGTCCCCAGCAGCAATCCGAGGGATGGGCCGGGGTCAACTCCAGCCAGTAGAACTCGCGCTCCCTGGTTTGCCAGTTTTTTTGCAGCTGCGATCGCTACTGTTGTGCGACCAGTGCCGCCTTTGCCCAAAAAAGTTAAAATCAAGGCCATCTCTTTACTGTGCAGGTTTCAGTTCGTCTTCAAAGAACCATGTGGCTGAGTTGTCCTCGAATTGGACTACGACCCCAACGCCACTACCATCGGTCATTCTGTAACCTTGGATGGTTCCGACTTTCCCCAGTTTATTGACTATCGCGGGTGATACCCTGTCTCTGAGGCGGTATACTTTAACTTTTTGACCTATCTCCATTACTGCTCCAATGCAATCAACCATTCCACAGTGTAGGATGAAACCTTAGAGATTGGTTAAATTAGATAGCGGCGATCGCGCTTATTCTCATTTAGGGGTTGATTTAGGGCAAGGTATGCAGCAAAGCCAGGAAGCTCCTAACCTTAACATCTAGCTAGCTAGCTTCCCGCTGACTAGGGATTTAGGAGTATGGTTGTGCGCTCTATTCGCATAAAGTTTTATTGGACAAGCAAATTTTTCCCGCCTTATGAGTAAGATTGTCCGCCTTCACTTTTTAGCTTCTCATATCTTTCTGCTCTTGTGCTTTGCACTTCACATTTTTGTCAGGCCCTATAATAGTTTTCCTTGGAGCAACTTTATTTCATTTCTCACTTTATTTATTACTACTATAATTCATCCTTTATTAGGGCTTGGTGTTCTCAGTTTTGTTATTCCCTTCACTGCTAATGTCTACGAACACCTTGACGCTCTTTTCCAAATACGATTATTGATATTAGACCTTTTAAGTATCGATACCGTAATTGGCTTTATTCTAGCAATTTTGTTTAAAGATATTTATCTAAAAAAATGGGATTTTGGACTAAAAGGGATTCAAGATAAAACCCGCTTTCTTGCTTATCTCCTAATTATTTTTCATCTAATTATTATTTTAACGGTTGCCATCGGTATATCCCGCAACTTGTATCAAGCAGCTTCAGCATTTTCATTCCAAGGATTATTCCATAATCTTATTAATATTCGCTACGCTGGCTTGTATGATGATTATTTTCCGCTCAAGGATCTGTTTATTTTTACTGCTGTTATAACTCTCAGCATTAGGTTACTTGCCTTAGTCAGGACTAAGTTTCAGTTATATCAGAGCATTTTAGCTCCTCTTTTTGCTGCTTCCGCCATCATTCTTACTTACGCTGTATACTCCAAAATTACAGGTATTGGATACAACAGAGATGGTGCTGAATTTGGTGTAAATAGCTTTTTCCCAGACCTTCACGCCTATGGTGGATATGCCGTAGCTGCTTTTCTGGGGGCTCTTTATTATCTTAAGTCTTCTAACAAAATATTAAGAATAATAGCTGGCGCGTACTCATTGCTGGCTGCGGTGGGGGTTGTAGTCAGCAGCTCTCGTTTTTCGATAGTAATGCTATTGCTATCAATTTTAATTTATTTAGTTTATTTTATAAAAACTAAATCGGAAAAGCCTTTATTGACGTTTGCTTTTATCGCTTTAGTAGGCGTGGCAGCAGCTATACTGTTAAATCACTGGGGTGATAGAGACTTGTTTAGATATCTTGCTCAAGTGCCTAAGGCTAAATCTTTTGCAGAATTTAGCACGGTGCTTAGCGACCGTCCAGATATATTTCGATCGGTTCTTTTAATGTATAGCCAGTATCCTATTCTTGGTTTAGGGAAAGGAATCTTTTATCGTCAAAGCTCATTTGGAGAGTTTAGTGATTCTGCTTTTTTTGCAGGTATTTATAATGGCGAAAATGCTCACAATTATTTTTTACAGATTCTTGCTGAAACAGGTTTTGTGGGTTTTAGCGTATTTTGTTTTATCTTCGTTTACCAAGCATTTTTCTTGAAAAATCGCTATAAGCAAATAGTAACTCTTTTAATAATAGGTATTTTTTTAGGCAATCTTTACGGACACTCCCTATTAATCCCTAACATACTTGTAATTTTATTTATATTGCTTGGGGCGGCTAATACAGAAGTACAGGATAGCTCAGATCAACAAGAAGTCTTATATAAAAACCTTTCTCAGCACTGGCGTTATTTTCTCATAGCAGCGGCAACGGCATTAGTCATTGCCGCAACAATGGAAGTGAAAACAAGCTACGGAAAGGTTCCCTTTCAGCCGCGTTTTGTTTGCCATAAAGCAGCTTACTATGAAGATCAACAAACTGGAGGCTTATTTGAAGGTAACTACAAAGTAACTGGAAAAACTATGAAGGTAAAATATACAAATCACAATCCAGAAAATAAAACGTATCCTCTAACAATTGACTTCGACTTAGAGCAGTCGGGTAAAAATATTTATCATCATAAACGTAATATCAATTCTCCAAGGCAATATGAAAATAATTTTGATATTTCTCAAATTAGCAGTGGTTCTGATATAATGCTACGGATTAAAACTTCTCGGTGTTTTACACCTATAAATATGGGAATGAATTGGGATAATAGACGCTTAGGAATACAGCTAATAGAAGTTTCTTTTGAGTAAGAAATGAGTGCCAGAAGAATAACACAATGGGGAAGATTATTCTTGTACATTGGTTAAAAACACTTATTATAACAATAAACAACAGCGGAGAGGTTAGGAGATACCGTAGGCGGTAGTTTTCAGCTCTTTCAGCTACAAGTATCCGGATAGTGATCGCCATTGTCCAAAATGGCAACTAAACAAGTTTTTACCTAAGATAGCTCGTCGATGGTTTGTATTTGCGCCAAATTGTTATAAAATCGTACACTCAGCAGATGTTAATCTGAAAGCGCGGTGTGTAAGTGACAGAAGCGGGAACTTTAAATTTGGGCTGCCGACTTAAAGAAAAAGCGCTTCTGTGCAGGTTGTCGTCTGGAGAGTAAAGGTTGTTGAAGTCGATAAAGACAGCTGCACGTAAGGTAAAAAAACTTGCTTACTGGCTCCCACTCAGCGAACAGTGGTGGGCAAAGCTAGATTTGCTCAAAGCTTTGGTGCAACGCGACTTGTCGGCACGATACAAGGGGTCGATCTTAGGCAATTTGTGGCCCCTGTTGAATCAGCTGTCGCAGTTGCTAATTTACACCTATGTCTTCTCAATTGTCTTGCAAGTGAAGCTGAGTCTCAAGGGATTGCCTACAAATAACCTTACATTTGGTTTGTGGCTGTTTGCAGGATTGCTTCCCTGGATTGCCTTTACTGGTGGGCTATTTCAGGCATCTGGTTCGGTCGTGGGGCAGCCTAATTTGGTGAAAAAGGTAGTTTTTCCTTTGGCTTTATTACCTCTAGTGCCAGTGCTATCAGCGTTCATTGAGAGTACCTTTGGCTTAATGGCGTTGATTGTCTTGGTGGCAGTGTCATCAAATACAATACACAGTACGTTATGGCTGTTGCCGCTAGTATGGCTACCTCAATTGCTTTTGACAGCAGGGCTGGGGTATTTAACCGCAGGGTTGACGGTATTTTTGAGAGATGTTCCGCAGACGCTGGGAGTTATATTAAACCTTTGGTTTTATTTAACGCCGCTTGTCTATCCAGCATCGGTGATTCCCCAAGAGTGGCGAGGTTGGGTATTTTGGTTGAATCCCCTGGCAGCGATCGCAGAAGTGTATAGAGATTTGATTTTGGTGGGAGAAGTGACGCATTGGGGAGAGTGGGGAGTTGCTACATTAGTCTCTGTTGTGGGGTTTTTTGGCGGATTATGGGTGTATCGTCGGTTACGACCAGCATTTGCTGATGTACTCTAGTATTGGGACAACAACAGCTGTGTGATGAGTGATATTGCTATTTCTCTGAAAAATGTCTCGAAGTGCTACAAGCGCTATGCGCGTCCCGTAGACAGACTTAAGGAAATTTTGCTACCGACGAGGAGTCACGTCCAAGAGTTTTGGGCGTTACAAGATATTAACCTGGAGATAAACAGGGGAGAGACACTAGGAATTATTGGGCAAAATGGTTCTGGAAAAAGCACCCTCCTGCAAATTATTGCAGGAACTTTGATGCCAACCACTGGTGAGCTAGGGGTAAACGGTCGAGTTTCGGCATTACTAGAACTCGGCAGTGGCTTTAATCCAGAATTTACTGGGCGGCAAAATGTATTTTTTAACGGGCGAATCTTGGGATTAAGTCAACTAGAAATTGCCGATAAATTTGATGATATTGAGGCTTTCGCTGAGATCGGAGATTTTATCGATCAGCCTGTTAAAACTTATTCGAGCGGCATGGTAGTGCGATTAGCATTTGCCGTTGTTGCCCATACAGAACCAAAAATTCTAATTGTAGATGAAGCACTTGCTGTCGGAGATGCCAAGTTCCAAGCTCGGTGCATGAAGCGGATTCGTCAGCTTAAGGAACAAGGGGTAACAATTTTATTTGTTTCTCATGATTCCTCAAGTGTTAAAATGCTATGTCAACGTGCCGCTCTAATGAATCATGGAAGAATTATAGAAATAGGTAATCCCAAGGATGTAGTAAATCACTACATTGCTGTACTAAGCTCAGATAAAACTCAATTTGAGGATGAGAAAATAAATACAAATCTCACCATTGAAGATACTTTCATAAAAGGTAAAAACGAACATCTCATGCATAGGCATGGGAACCAACTAGCTGTAATCAATGACGTGAAGATTACATCGGCTGATGGCAGAGAAATCCGAAATAAGGTTGAGACTGGAACAATTATTAACATTGTACTTTTTTTGGAAACTAAGGCAGAATTATCAGATTTAGTTATTGGTATATCTATTAGAAACTTAATGGGTGTAGTGGTTTATGGAACTAACACTCAGTTAATGAGGACTCAGATATCTAAATATAAGGAAGGCGAGGAAGTAACGGCAATTTTTCAAATGCCTTGTTACTTAAATAGAGGAGTTTATACGGTAACAGCAGGAATACATTCTGAAGAAGGATTGAGTTACGATTGGATAGATGAGTTGGTGGTATTTGAAGTTAATAATAGTAATAGTTGTGAAGGTATAGTAGATATGAATTGTGGGATAACAATTAAACTAAATAATAGAATGAATATGTTAGTTGATTAACTAATCAGAACAAAAGCGACATAAGTAACTGGGAGTCAGACAAATGGTTGAAGAAAATAATCCTAAGATAAATGTAAATGAATTAATCCAAAAAATCCGTCAAGAAGTTGCTAAACGTGAAAGCATATCACAACCAGTCAATAGGGAATTCAGAGTGGGGGGGGTAATAGTAGAAAGCTATATAAACCACATAGAAGCTTTACTTCATAATGCTGAATTTAAATCACAAGTTCGTACTCATTTGCCGGAAAAGTTTAAACGGTTTCCATTTAATTTAACTGGATGGTTACAAAAGTTTTCTCTTAAGCTATATAATTTTTTTCGAAAAGAGCAACGTGCAGTTAATTATTCTTTAATCGAAGCATTAAGGGACAGTGTAGTACTGAATCGAAACCTCAGCGAACAAATAACTGCTCTGCAAACACAATTAAATGGAATAAGCGATCGCCTAAGCGCTACCGACGAGAGTTTAGCAGGAGTTCGGGATAGCTTGAATGTTACCGACGAGCGGCTGCAAGGAATGAGCGATCGCCTAAGCGCCACCGACGAACGCATCAGCACCGCCGAGAAGCAGATCAGCGCCACCGAGGAACGCATCAGCACCGCCGAGAAGCAGATCAGCGCCACCGAGGAACGCATCAGCACCACCGACGAGCGCATCAGCACCGCCGAGAAGCAGATCAGCACCACCGACGAGCGCAATCTCAGAAATGATAGTTATATCAAAAATGACCTAGTTCAACAGAAGCGACTACTCACCTTATTTTTCGAGGAAGCAAGGCAAAGATTACCAGAAGCTTTTAACCAAGATCAATTACAAACTTTTGTTGACCAAGAGCAACACTTGCCAGATGCTTTTTATGTCGCTTTTGAAGATCAATTTCGTGGCAGCCGGGAGGAGATACTTAACAGACTCAAAGTCTATTTGCCTTTAATTGAAGAAGTCAAGGTTGGTACCCTTGACAACCCGATTTTAGATGTTGGCTGCGGGCGGGGCGAATGGTTAGAATTGCTGCATAAGTTGGGATATGCAGCACGAGGCATAGACATCAACAGGGTAATGCTGGAGCAATGCCGATCTAGAGGACTTGAAGTGATGGAGGCAGATGTAATTGATTACTTGCAGAGTTTACCTGATGCCATCTATGGTGCTGTAACGGGGTTTCATATTATCGAGCATTTGCCCTTTAATTTATTGATGAAGTTGGTTGATGAAACTTTGCGGGTACTTACTCCGGGAGGTATGGTAATTTTTGAAACTCCTAATCCTAGAAATATATTAGTAGGTTCTGGAGATTTTTACAGAGACCCAACTCATCGCCATCCTATTCATCCCGATACTATTAATTTTGTAGCGCATTTGCAAGGGTTCATTAGAAGTGACATATATGTGTTTGAAAAACAGGATGGCAAACAAAAGCTGAGTAGCTTATCTCAAAAGAGGTTTGAGGAATTGAATGACTACATTAATGTTTCGCGTGATTTTGCATTGATAGCTTACAAAGCATGAGAATAGGATTAGCTACAGTTCAAGTACCATTTATTCGGGGAGGAGCCGAAAATTTAGTATCTGGTTTAGCCAGTGCTATTCAAAACTTTGGACACGAAGTTGAAGAAATATCAATGCCTTTTCGCTTTGCTCCAGTAAGTGAAGTTAAGCGGAGTATGGATATGTGGGCAAGTGAGAACTTTGAATATATGAATGGCTACAATATGGACTTGGTCATTTGTCTCAAGTTTCCCACTTTTTACTTAAAGCATCCCAACAAAGTTGCTTGGATTATACATCAACATCGTGCTGTCTATGACCTCTGGAATACTCCTTTTACTGAAGGATTATCACAAACATCTGAGGGTAAAGAACTTAGACAGGATATTATTGTACGTGACACAGAAGCATTACATACCATTGGGAAAAGATTTACTATAGCTAAAACCGTTTCAAAGCGTCTTCAAGATTTCAATCAAATCAGCTCCATACCTCTCTATCATCCACCAAAGCTGGCTAATCATTTCTATACAGCTCCAGCACAACCTTACATTTTTTATCCTAGCCGTTTAGAAGACCTGAAGAGACAGGAGCTACTGATTAAAGCTATGAAGTATGTTAAATCTCCAGTGGTAGCTTTACTGGCTGGAGATGGGGGAAAGAAACTAGCTTTACAGGATGCAATCTATCAGCTCAATCTCAGTCACCGGGTACGCTTAGTCGGACGGCTTACAGATGATGAAATGTTGGGTTTCTATGCTCATTCCTTAGGGGTATTTTTTGGTTCCTATAATGAAGACTATGGTTATATAACGTTAGAAGCGATGCTAGCGGCTAAACCAGTGATTACTTGCATTGATTCAGGAGAACCAGTAGAGTTTGTGATAAACCAAGAAACAGGGTTTGTTGTCCAACCTGAACCGGAAGCGATCGCGCAAGCAGTTGATGACTTATACTTTCATCAACAACGTGCTGCTGAAATGGGAAAAGCAGGTTTAGAAAGATACCATGCTCTAGGTATATCTTGGAACAACGTCATCCAAAAGGTTTTACACGAATAATTTTTTGAAAAGACTTTACGGAGCCAAAGTTATGAACACTCTAAAGTCCCTAAGTTCCAAAGTGATTCGCAAAATATCAAAGTTATCTCAAAGTAATGCCAGTAATATCACACGAATGGTCTACAAAGCAAATCAACAGCAAAAAGTTACCGAAAAAATTGAGTATAAGCCAATTAGTGAGTTCGATCATTCAAAATATCCCCGAAAGTTAAATTTAGGCTGCGGATTTGATATTAGGCCCGATTATATAAACGTAGATTTTCAGGATTTTCATAAGCCAGACCTAGTATCTGATATCAGAAAATTAGATATACTACCGTCAGATTATTATGAGGAAATTGTTGCCCAAGATTGTCTAGAGCATTTCCCTCGCTGCGATACCGAACCGGCGCTAGCTGAGTGGTCGAGGTTACTTAAGTCAGGAGGTATTCTGAAGCTTAGAGTTCCTAATTTGATTGGGTTACTTGAGCTTTTTTTATGGGAAGAGAAACAATCTATCGAAGATCAGAAGACATTAGTTCAATGCCTCTTTGGAACACAGGCTTACGAGGGGGATTGGCATTTAACTGGTTTTACGCAGCTCCTGTTGGAGCATTATTTAGAACAAGCTGGATTTTCCAAAATTAAAATCCAATCCAAAGATCATTGGTTATTTGACGTAGTTTGTGAAAAAAAATAATAGGAATAAGACAACATAGATCAATAAACCGATTTATAGCAAATAGGATTTGACTGTACTACGGGTTGAATCTGTAAACGAAGTTATTGAGGAACAAAATGTTCAGAATTGATATTGAGTATCCTACAACTAGCAAAAATGAGCCGCGTTACACTGAAAGCAACACCAACAAATATATTGAACGAGTTTTAACAGAAAATGTTAATTCTTATCAGTCTACCTTGAGGAGTTTTGAAAAGTATTTTCCTAACTTGATGAAAATAGAGGCTTATGGTGATGAAAACTCAAATTCTCCCTGTTATATAAACCCGTTTTTACCTGGGTTAGACTCTGTATCCCTTTATTGCCTTATTGCAGAAGTCAAGCCAAAGACATATATAGAAGTTGGTTCAGGCAATTCTACAAAATTTGCAAAAAAAGCAATTATTGACAATAGCTTAAGCACCAAATTAATCTCAATTGATCCTCAACCTAGAGCAGAGATTGATAAGCTATGCGATGAAGTTATTCGGATGCCTTTAGAAGATATCAGTTTAGATATTTTCGATAGCATTAGGGAGAATGATATAGTATTTTTTGACGGTTCACACAGATGTTTCATGAATTCTGATGTTACGGCTTTATTCTTAGATATTATGCCCAGGCTAAAGTCGGGTACTTATCTTCATATTCACGATATTTTCTGGCCACTAGATTATCCATCCGAATGGAAAGAAAGGTACTATAACGAACAATATTTATTAGGAACTTTATTGGCTAATGGATTAGTAAACTACGAGGTAATATTGCCAAATATTTATGTATCCTTGAATCCAGAGCTATTGAATATTATAGAACCTCTATGGGCATCAGATATGAAATTTAAGCATGTTGAAAGACATGGCTGTAGCTTTTGGATGTGCAAGAGATGAGAATTGCTATCATCGCTCCTAGCCCTGTCCCATTTTGTATTGGTGGTGCTGAAAACCTTTGGTGGGGGCTGTTAAACTGCATCAACCAAAATACTCCTCATCAAGCAGATTTAATTAAATTGCCAAGTCCTGAAAGGAATTTTTGGGAATTAGTGGATAGTTACAGGCAATTTTCACAATTAGATTTAAATCACTTTGATATAGTGATTTCTGGAAAATATCCGGGTTGGATGGTACAACATCCAAACCATATTTGTTATATGTTGCATCGGTTACGCGGTTTATATGATACCTATCATTTTACCGGCTACCCAGAAATATATAGTTCAAATCATCCAGAAATCATTGCTTTACAGCACTTGATGAAAGGCGAACGAGAAAATAGAGATGCTTTAAAAGAAGTTTTTGCAAAATTAGATCAACTACGTTTTAGCTCAAATTGTCCATCAGATTCGTTTCAATTCCCTGGCTCTTTAATACGACAGGTTATTCATTTTCTAGATGGCGTAGGTTTAGCACCAAGTGCTATCAAAAAGTATGCTGCAATTTCTCATAATGTAGCAAATCGCAAAAGTTATTTTCCTAAAGGTAGTATTGTAGAAGTTATTTATCCACCTTCAATTCTTAAGTCCTTTCGCAGGGGGAACAGCGATTATCTATTCACAGTTAGTCGTTTGGATAGTGCTAAACGGGTCAGCCTTTTAATCGAAGCAATGAAATATGTCAAAGCCAATATTGAATTGAAAATTGGTGGAACAGGTCCTGATGCTGACTCTCTTAAACAATTGGCAGTAAATGACGAAAGAATTATTTTTCTAGGATTTGTAAATGACCAAGAAATAACCAACCTTTATGCTGATGCCCTAACTGTTCTTTACGTTCCCTACGATGAAGATTATGGCTTAGTTACTATAGAAGCAATGATGAGTGGCAAACCAGTGCTGACTACCACAGACGCAGGTGGCCCTAATGAGTTTGTGATTAATGGCGAAACGGGGTATTCTGTTCCCTCTGATCCGCAAGCACTGGCTGAACGAATTGACTATTTGTGCGAGCATCGAGATGAAGCCAAGCAAATGGGTCTGACAGGTCGGAAGTTAGTCGCAGGAATTAACTGGGAAAATACAGTTGCCCAATTACTAGATACAATTAAGCCGCCTACATCCGGTACCTTTATCAACAGGCGAAAAAAAATTACGGTTGCTTTGACATTTCCGGTTTTTCCACCCAGAGGAGGCGGGCAAAGCCGAGTATTTCACTTATATCGGAATTTAGCTAATCAGTTTGATATCGAGTTAGTCACATTTACGAATGCTGACCAAGAGGTGTTTACAGGTGAAATTGCGCCTAACTTGTACGAGACTCGAATTCCTAAATCAATGCTCCATCAACAGCAAGAGTCCCTAATTGAACAGAAAGTAGGAGTACCAATTACTGATGTAGCGATGCCGCAGCTATATCATCTGACACCTGCTTATGTGGAAGCTTTGAGAGCAGCTACAGAATCTTCAGATTTTGTTGTTGCTTCCCATCCTTATCTTTTACCAGCCATTCAAGCTGTGAGTAACCAACCGATTTGGTATGAAGCTCACAATGTTGAAGTAGAACTTAAAAAGAGTATTCTGCCCGATAATCGCAAAGGGCGTGAATTACTAGAAGCAACTCGCCAGGTTGAAAATGAATGCTGCAAGGTAAGTCAATTAATCATGGTTTGTTCTAGTGATGATGGTAAGGCAGTGAATCAAATATACGGTGTTGATATAAGCAAAATAGTTGAAGTTCATAATGGGGTAGATATAGAAACAATTAACTACCTTTCTCTAGAAGAACGTAACTTAAAGAAAAAGAAGTTAGGTGTAGATAAAAGTTTCACCGTCTTGTTTTTGGGAAGTTGGCATGGGCCTAATCTAGAGGCAGTGCGCCACATTTTCCACATAGCGCAAGAACTTCCTGATGTGAATTTTCTCATTTTAGGTAGTGTGGGTTTGGCTTTTAGAGAGGAAAAACGACCTGCCAATGTTGGCTTTATGGGAGTAGTAGATGATGAAACTAAAGATATTGCCCTAAGTGTAGCTGACGTGGCATTAAATACAGTAACATTTGGGTCAGGTACTAACCTGAAAATGCTGGAATACTTTGCTGCTGGTGTTCCGGTGATTTCTACAGATGTCGGTGTAAGAGGGTTAGGGGTCGAAAATGGAAAACACTGTTTGGTGGTAGAGTTAGGACAATTTCCCCAAGCAATCGCTCAACTTAGAGATGAGGACTTA
This sequence comes from Funiculus sociatus GB2-C1, assembly GCF_039962115.1. NCBI lineage: Bacteria > Bacillati > Cyanobacteriota > Cyanophyceae > Coleofasciculales > Coleofasciculaceae > Funiculus > Funiculus sociatus. The sequence continues at coordinate 13,715 of NZ_JAMPKJ010000098.1, forward strand.
GTAACCAAGCACACTCGTGTTGAAACTGCTAGAAGCTATGTGCAAGAGCGGTTTGACTGGCAGGCGATCGTTCGCCATTTTACAACGCATCTATCAAATATTGTTAAAATATGAATTGATTTAGGTATCCCACTAAAACCTAAATAGGTTTATCTTGTTCTTATTTATAACTAAAAGCTGCACTTAAGATTCATTTCTTTTTGTCAACAAAATGGAATTTAAAAGTCAGTTAAATCGGCATCATACGTTATCAAACAATTAAGGTTCAACCGTACTTGATATGCTAAATCAACTTTTTCGGTACTACTATTGGATTTATAGTTACAGTTATAATTTCTTACTATCTTAACTACAGGTGGACATTTAGCTCTAGTAGTAAACATATAATTGCCCTTCCTCGTTACACAGCTGTTTCCTTGATTGGCTTATGCTTAAATACAGGTATTATGTTTCTTGCCGTTAACGTTTTTCATCTGTGGTATGTAATTGGTCAAACAATTGCAGCCATTATGAGTCCGCTGAATAACTTTTTTCTCAACTCCCACTGGTCATTCAGAACATGGCGATAAAAAAAGCATTAATTACAGGTCTAACCGGACAAGATGGTTCCTACTTAGCCGAACTTCTCCTAGAAAAAGGTTATCAGGTATTTGGTTTAGTACGTCGCTCTAGTTCTGGCAACCTTGACCGCATCAGTCACCTTTCCGGCGAAGTTCAAATCCTCTCTGGCGACCTTTTGGATCAATCTTCCTTAATGGATGTTATTAGTGAATCCCAACCAGATGAAATCTATAACCTCGCCTCCCAAAGCTACGTTCCCCTATCTTGGACACAACCAGCTCTCACAGCTGAATATACTGCCCTTGGAGTTTCTCGACTTTTAGAATCTATCCGTCGCTGCAAAAAAGATGCCAAATTTTATCAAGCTTCCAGCAGCGAAGTTTTTGGTCAACCAGACGAATCCCCCCAAACCGAACGCACCGCTTTTCGCCCCCGAAACCCTTATGGTGTCGCCAAAGCTTATGCCCATTGGATGACGATTAACTATAGGCAACAGTATAATCTCTACACCTGCTGCGGCATCACCTACACCCACGAATCTCCCCGGCGCGGGACAGAATTCGTGTTTCGCAAAATCACCAGCACAGCTGCGATGATTAAACTTGGTTTGGCAAAAGAACTGAAACTAGGCAACTTAGAAGCTCGTCGAGACTGGTGCTATGCCAAAGATGCGGTATATGCTATGTGGTTGATGTTACAGCAAGAGAAACCTGATGATTACATTATTGCCAGTGGTGAAACCCATTCTGTTAAAGATTTAGTGGAATGTGCTTTTAATTGTGTCGGATTGAATTGGCAAGATTATGTATCTGTAGATCCCGCTTTTTATAGACCTGATGAGTCAGTGCAGTTAGTCGGTTCAATTGATAAAATCAAAAATCAGCTAGATTGGAAACCTCAGTATTCCTTTGAGCAATTGGTTGAATTAATGGTTGAGCATGACCTGAAAAAACTCACCAATACTGGATGCTAAAACTTGTAATTGACGCTACTCCTGTACAGCCCAAACCAAGCGGAGTTGGTCTTTATGTCGCAAATTTAATTCGTTACCTTTATCTGCTACAAAATCAGGGTGACATTCACTTTCAGCTAGGCATTGTTTACCAGCCGGGCATGAAAAATTGGCTGCGTAGCAACTTATCCTGTCCTAAACTGCTGGCAGAGTATTCCAACCTTTACGTAATGCCTTTGCCTGTAAGAATTTCTAACCCTTTATTTTTAGCATCTCCAAAAATATTTCAATCTTATTTTGAACCTTCTCTCAATTATCCAAACATAATTCATGGAACAAATTATTTTGTATATCCATGTAAAAAAAGTAAAAAAGTAATGACTCTTTACGATCTGACGTTTATTAAGTATCCACATTATATAAACTCAGTTGTAAAAGAATATGCCAACCGTGTCCGCGAATGTTTAAAGTGGACTGATTTAGTTATAACTATCTCGGAAAGTTCTAAAAGAGATATAGTTGAATATTTGGAAGTAAACCCAAATCGCGTATATGTCACTCCTTTGGCTAGTCGTTACTATCCAGAATATTTGTCGGATTTGTTAGCTGAGGAAATTATCGCTAAAGGGGAGAGAGCAGCCTCCCAAGTGCGTTTCCAGCCTGATGGTAACGAGAACAAGTACGATTTTTCTAAACCTTATCTACTATTTGTAAGTACGATTGAGCCAAGGAAAAATATTACTAATTTAATTGCAGCTTTTAATTATTTAAAGCAAACGTATAAAATAGAGCATCAATTGGTTTTAGTGGGCCAAAAGGGATGGCATTACGAGCCAATATTTGCCGAAATTGAAGGTTCTGCTTTTCAAAGCGAGATTCATCACTTAGACTATTTATCTGATGAAATGGTGGCTTTGTTTTACTCTAAGGCTGATGCTTTTGTATATCCTTCCCACTATGAGGGTTTTGGTTTACCTGTGTTGGAAGCAATGACGTTAGGGACTCCGGTTATTACTTCAAATACGTCTTCACTGCCGGAGGTGGTGGGAGATGCGGCGTTGTTGGTTGATCCTAACGATGCAATGGGGTTGGCGGAGGCAATATTACAGGTAATTAGTGATTCTCAGTTTCGTCAGGAATTGATTAAAAAGGGTAAGGAAAGAGCTAAAATGTTTTCTTGGGAAAGAACTGCTAGGGAAACATTGAAAGCGTATAAGTTATTGTTTTAAGTTACAAACAAAAACCTACCAAGTTAGACTTGATCATAGTTTTGTTGGGTTTTGCTTACGCTCTAACGCTCTTTCATCACTCTAGGCAGAGGATAATGGGCTTAAAACTGCTCAAAGCCAGAACCAACCTATGACAGAGCGTCGTCAAGCTTCCCCAACCGTAAAATTCGTGGATGAAT
>NZ_JAMPKJ010000099.1 GCF_039962115.1 Funiculus sociatus GB2-C1
GAGGCAACAGGTTTTAAAGCGACACAACTGCGTTTAGCAGGCGGTGGAACGGCAGAAATGCCTTGGAAACAATTACTGACTGATGTATTGAGAATACCCCTCTATGCAACTACAGTTGCTGCTGCTTCCGCGCGGGGTGCTGCTCTACTCGCAGGTATCGGAATTGGCGCATACGTGGATGCTAATGACACGAGCAAACTGGCAGCCACACCAACGCTTGCTGCAACTCCCCAATCAGTAGATTCAGCCCTAGAAGAGGCTTGGATGCGATATCAATCCCTTTATCCACGACTAAGAAAAATCTGATAGGAGTTATGCCTCACGGAGGAAGAAAGAGAAGGTATTTACAGATACTTTCTTAAGGTAATACTGTTTAATATCAGTCAAATAAAGGAAGAAAGTTTACTGACAAAATAAGTAGAAATTGCATGAATATATTAAGTGGAATGACTCTACCAAAATCAGCCACTGCTTCTGATTTATACAGTATAAATTAGCTGATATTAAGCTTTTGACTAGGTGGTTTAAAGTTGCTGTGTAGTAGTAAATGGTCATCCATAAGTCAAGAATGGGAAAGTGCTTCAAAAGAACTGACATCTACTAGATTTTGGTAACAATACCTTAGGCTAAAGAACTAAGACTGAGATGATACTACTGAAGGTATGAACCGATTAGACGATAATAGCAACCGCTCCAACCATTTCAGAAGTGTTGACATACACCAAAAACGACTGCAACAGATCAACGACAACACGGCAATCTCCTGGTCTCCGAGTCGGTTGGTGGCAAGGGTAGTGATTTTTTCACTAAATTACTACTACCCTTCTTTGCGTAGCGAGAGCGCTTCCCTTGGCGTTACGAGAGCGTTAAAATTATTTCCATGATGTGGACACAAATAGATGCTCGTATTACTCAGCTGACTGGCGAAAAGTTTCTTTCGTCACAGCAGCGTTCGGTTAGCGGCGGCTGTATCAATCAAGGTTATGCCATCAGCGATGGGCAGCGTACTTATTTTGTTAAACTCAACCAAGCTTCTCTGGTTGATATGTTTGAGGCAGAAGCGTTGGGTTTACAGCAAATGCTGGAAACTAACAGCATCCGCGTCCCGAAACCGATTTGCTGGGGTACTGAAGGCAATTCTGCCTATCTAGTTCTAGAGTGGTTGAAACTAGGACGTGGCAATACCCAATCTTGGGAGAAAATGGGGCAGCAATTGGCAGCAATGCACCAATGGGTGGGAAAAGATGCCTTTGGCTGGGACAGAAATAATACGATTGGTTCTACGCCGCAAATCAATACATGGACAGCAGCTTGGGGAGAATTTTATGTTGAACATCGGCTGGGTTATCAATTTGGGCTGGCGAAGCGTCGCGGCGGTCATTTTCCCAATCAGGAACGGTTACTAGAAGCAATTCCTGAACTATTGGCAGATCGTCAGCCTCAACCATCGCTGGTTCACGGCGATTTGTGGGGGGGAAATGCCAGTTGTACTGTGGAAGGGGAACCTGTGATTTTTGACCCGGCGGCGTATTATGGCGATCGCGAGGTTGATATTGCGATGACAGAACTTTTTGGCGGTTTCCCAACAGCCTTTTATCGCGGCTATAACGAGGTTTTTCCTTTAGATCCAGGCTACGAGCGGCGGAAACCGCTGTATAACCTGTATCATATTTTGAATCATTTTAATCTTTTTGGCGGCGGTTATGCGTCGCAAGCGTCGGGGATGATTGAACAGATATTGCGTTCAATTTGATGTTGAGCTTAACACGCTATCCTGGCAGGAATAATTTGTTTATGGGAGATTGTCAGGGTCAACGCCAAGCGATCGCAAGTACGCAGCCAACTGTTCAGCCCGAAGACGTTCTTGCTGTAATAACAACTCGGCCTGTTCTGCCCGTTGCTGTAGTTCCACTGAAGTTAAAAATCTCTGCCCATCTGGACGGTAAATTACCAACTCTCCCTGTCCAGTTGCAAACCGAATTCTTAAGCGAGGACTCGTCCAGCCATCCATTTGCCAAAGTTTTGTCAGATGTTGATCTTGCCGCAACCATCCTTCTAATTCATAGCTTTCTGGGTCATACAGGTAGTATTCTTCGACACCGTAAGTATCGTAAAACTCCAGCTTGCGATCCATCTCTTCTTGATTGTTGCTGAGAGAAAGTATCTCAAAGACAACTTGGGGCGGGATATTATCTTCTTGCCACTGACGATAAGAACGACGTTTCCCCTTCTGTCTGCCAAAGACTACCATTACATCGGGTGCAGTCGGGGAAACTATCTTGGATTTGACAGGATACCACAGCAAATCTGCCGCAATAAAAACATCGTTAATGGCAGCGAACAAAATCTCTAAATTCTCTTTAATAATTACTATCCAACGATACTGTTCCGTATTGTCTGCCATTGGTTTGCCGTCACTGTCTGGATAGAGTAGATCGGAGTCAAGTTGCGAAAAGATAGTCATCGGATTTTACCTTGCTCTCGCTCAATAAATTACGACAAAATTTTAAATAGGCTGGAAATAGCGATCGCTATTTTCCACACTCTTGATTTTCATCTCTTTTTCTCATTTTAAAAATTAATTCTAGACATAAATTCTGGCACACCCTGAATACCAAGATTAAGGTGAAACACCGCCCCAGCTCCCGCGCCTTCCTCATCGCGATTGTCACCGCCTGCTGTAGTAACGTAAATATCAGTGTAATCTGGGCCGCCAAACGTGACACTTGTCACCTTTTTTGCCGGGAAAGGAATGCGTAAAACTTCTGTACCATCGGGAGTGTAGCGAAACAAATGTCCCCCATCCCAACGCGCCGACCAAATATAACCTTCCGCATCAACAGTCATCCCATCGGGGACACCTTCATCTTCTGGTGTGGTGATGTGAACGCGCTGATTGCTAAGATTGCCGCTAAATTGGTCGTAGTCGAACTTATAAATTTCCCGTTTATCGGAGTCGGTGTGGTACAGCTGCTTGTGGTCGGGGGTGAATCCCATGCCGTTAGAAACACCCAGACCATCGAGTATTTGAGTGAGGGAACCGTCTGTATCCAGGCGGTAGAGGCGACCGAGACGATTAGGTACTGGCATCGTCCCACAAAAAACGCGCCCTGCGGGGTCAGCAATTACATCATTAAAGCGGGTTTCGCGTTCGTCGGGAATTTCGGGAATCAGGGTGGTAATTTTCCCCTCTTCCCAGCGCTCAATGGCTCCACGAGCTTTAAATAGGAGTAGTGAACCATCTTGTTGAATAGTGAAACCGCCGACAACTTCCCCAGAGTAAATTTGCTCGTGGGTTTTGCTGGCATAATCGTAGCGGAACAGGCGACCTGTGGGGATGTCACTCCAGTAGAGGCGCTTCTCAAGTGGGTGCCAAAGGGGGCCTTCGGCATTGTGGCATTGGTAGTCTGCGAGGATAGATGGTGTTGCCATTCTTTGAGTATAGGATCAATAGAAAAGTGCAACTGCAATTTTAGAGCATCGCTAGTGAGTAGCGATCGCAATCTTAATTGCTTAATGTTAAGTAGTTAATAGTCCAGACAATGAGGAAAAGAATTCTAGAAACAATTATTGCGACCTTACAGCCAAAAGAGTTTATCTTAGCTTTATGGCAGGGAGGTTCCGCAGCCCACGGTTATACAGATGAGTGGTCAGACATCGACATTGTAGCAATTGTTGAGGACAATTATGTTGAAGAAACATTTAACCTCCTTGAAAAATCTCTCTTAACAATATCGGAAATTAAGTTTAATTTCCGAGTTCCTGAACCAACATGGCACGGTCATTCGCAGTGTTTTTATCAGTTAGAAGCCGCAAGTTCCTTCTTATTGATAGATTTTGCAGTGATGAAGCGAAGTAGTCCCAATCATTTTTTGGAGAGGGAGCGACATGGAGAAATAATAGTTGCTTTCGACAAAGCCAATCTCTTAGTTATACCTCCTTTGAATTTGAGCGAACATTTCTCCAAAATGAAAGCCAGATTTTATCATCTTCAAAATACTTTTGATTTTTTGCAAATATTTGTTAAAAAAGAGATAAATCGTGGACGTTTAGTAGAGGCTATTGCTAACTACCACTCTTACACTCTTCCACCCTTAGTAGAACTTCTGGGAATGGTTTATCGACCTTATAGATACGATTTTCAGACAAAGTATTTTAGCCGAGACTTTCCCCCAGAGGTCATTGCTCGTATGGAACCCCTTTATTGTGTTAAGGATCTTGCCGATTTAGCAAAAAAACAGCAACTTGCCGAATTGATTTTTGCAGAAACTTTACCTCGTGCAGAAGAGGTTATCACTAGAGCAAACCTAACTCATTTATGAATTTGTCTTCCTATCTTGCTTTAGCGCTATGCAGCGTCTTTGCGGTTCGTTTAGAAAGCTATTTTCACGAATCAAGTACAATTTCTATAAATTTAACTAAATTTTTCGGGAGCAGGCATGACAGAAATTAAAAATGTCAGTGGAACAGCTTTTATCATCGCTGAGCTTAGAGTTGAAGGAAGTGAAGAGAATAATCCTCTTTACACCGATGAAATTGTTAAACTTTTTCTCAATGATGAAACTAAAAAAATTGCTAAGGAGATAGTTAAAACCTTTCCTCCGGCAAAAGATATGGTAAAAATTCGGACAAAATATTTTGATGATGTATTATCAAATCAAATTTCCCTTGGTTATCAGCAAGTGGTGATTTTAGGCTCTGGTTTAGATACCCGTGCTGTCAGAAAAGGTACAAAAGACGTAGTTTTTTTTGAAATAGATAATCAAAATACTCTTCTGTTAAAAGAAGAAAGTTTAAATCAAAACCAAATTTCAGCAAATGTGAAATATATTCCTGGGGACTATGTAAAAGACGATTTGATTGCTTTGCTTGCTAGAAATAACTTTGATTTTAATCTACCGACCTATTTTTTATGGGAAGGTAATATTACATATTTAACTGAGGATGAAATAATTTTTGTAGTAAAACAGATTCGGGACAATGTGAAAAATTTCAAGTTATCCTTGGACTATTTTACAGAAGGAGTGATTTTAAGAACAACTGGGTATCAGGATATAAATGATTACAGAGATGAGTTAGAAAAGATGGGCGCACCGTGGCTGACTGGCTTTGAAAATATTGATAGTTTTGCTAAAACGTTAAACCTAAAAGTTAGCGAAAACTTTTCAACAGCCGATTTATACAAAAGATATCGTCCTCATAGTTCACTAGAATCTAATATTTTCAATTTTTACTTTGTTTGTACTTTAGAAAGTTAAAGTAGGTTGGTTTGATGGATGTATTCCGGGCTTGTAATTAGTTCCGTGAAAGGCGCGGCTTAAGAATGCTGCCTTGGTTTTGGGATGGAGTTTGAGGGGTGAAGATGCGTTAGCGAAGCGCAACGAAGTCGTTCGCTTCAATTAAAAGACTATAGAATTGAGTCAATCTTATGATAGTGAGCGATTGGAGCGATGAAAACGCTAGCAAAATGGTCTGTGGATGACTATCACCGCATGATCGAAGCGGGGATTTTGCGCGATCGCCGTGTGGAGTTGCTCAAAGGAGAAATTGTAGAGATGTCGCCGGAAGGGGAACCGCACGCTTATTTCAGCAGTGAGGCAGGGGAATATCTGACTCGATTGTTGAGCGATAAGCCCTTTGGGCATGGCTTCGCTTACCGCGCAATGATTCGCCAAAGCAAGCCGATTACACTTCCGAATGATTCTGAGCCTGAGCCTGACATTGCTATTGTGCAACGGTTGGGGCGTGAGTACCTAGAGCATCACCCTTATCCTGAAAATATTTTCTGGTTGATTGAATACTCAGATTCAACCTTAGATAAAGATTTGCAGACAAAAAGTAAAGTCTATGCTGAAGTGAAAATCCCTGAATACTGGGTGGTCAATCTCAAGAGAAGACAGCTTGTAATATTTCGAGATCCCCAAGATGGGGAGTATGCTTCAAAGTTCACACTATCTGGAGGGACAATTTACCCATTAGCGTTTCCAGAGGTAGCTATATTGATAGATTCGCTCGTCAGCATTTAGACGAGTAGAGGATTTCGAGAACCCAAAATGGTCACTACATTAGAGAACAACGCGATCGCATCTCGCGCTGCTTCGGCTTTGGGAGAATGGAGTTTGGGAGGAAAGAAAGGCGCGTTAGCGAAGCGCAACGAAGTCGTTCGCTCCAATTAAAAGGCTATAGAATTGAGTCAATCTTATGATAATGAGCGATTGGAGCGATGAAAACGCTAGCAAAATGGTCTGTGGATGACTATCACCGCATGATCGAAGCGGGGATTTTGCGCGATCGCCGTGTGGAGTTGTTAGCGGGCGAAATTGTTGAAATGAGTCCAGAAACCCCGATTCATTACAATACGGCAAAGCGAGGCGCGAAATACCTGGAGGAGTTGCTAGTAGGCAAAGCCGATGTTCGTTTCAATGGCCCAATTACACTACGCGACTCCGAACCCGAACCGGATATGGCAATTGTTCGACTGCCAGAATCTGCATACAACGATCGCCATCCTGAACCTGATGATATATTTTGGGTCGTAGAGGTGGCTAAGACCAGTCTGAAAAAAGATGTAGACTTCAAAGCCTCTATTTATGCTACTGCTGAAATTCAAGAGTATTGGGTTTTAGATTTATCAAACACGCGAATAATTGTGTTTCGAGAGCCTCACGATGGTCAGTACGTTACACAACAGTTTATTCGTGAAGGTGCGATCGCTCCGTTGGCGTTTCTAGACATCCAGGTATCTGTTGAGAGACTTTTTGCTTGAGCCTTTTGTGTCAGTTGTATGATAATTCCGAATGCAGAGCGTGCTGTGGTTGATGTCCGTAAGTTACGTGATTACTGTCTCAATTCCACGCACGATCAAGGCAAACATAAGGCACGTTTGTTTGAGTCCATGCTGGGCATGACTGTTAGTGATGCAGAGGAGTTACGCAGGATTTTACTGGAAGTTATCAAAACACATGAGGTACAGCTAGGGCGAAGGGACGATTACGGGCAACGTTATACCCTTGACTTTGTGCTTGAATGGGGGGAGCGGAGCGCTACAATTCGTAGCGGTTGGATGCTCGAACATGACTCAGATATTCCAAAATTGACAACCTGCTACCCGTTGTAAGAGTTGGAGGCTTATATGACAGATATAATCAAGTTGTTAGATATAGTTGCTCTTACAGTCAATTTGCCTGAGTTTAATCTGTGGCGTGGGCAAGTGGGTACAGTTGTTGAAATCCTAGCCGATGGTAGGGCGTTTGAAGTTGAATTTAGCGATCGCACAGGCCGCACTTACGAGTCTCTTGGTCTACGTCCAGACCAAATTATGGTGCTACACTTTGAGCCAGTATCTGGTGGTGTTGCAGCTTAATAAGATGCGATCGCTTCTCGTACTGCTTCAGCTTTGGGAGAGTGGACTTCGAGGAGGACGGAGGGTTAGCGAAGTGTGTGTAGACATTCCCTTTTAACAATCTGGAATTCCTATAGCAGTCCTAAATGATTCGTGAAGGCGAGATCCCCGACTTCGAGAGAAGTCGGGGATCTGAAGGGCTGGCATCTCACAACTCAAATAGGATTGCTATATGGATATGCATTGCTCAGCTAGAGCCGGACAGTTAGTAACTGGATGCGCTACGCTGTTGCTAACACCCCCTACTTGGTCTCTCCTGCTAGATTTGGTGTAGCTACCCCCAGCAAGAAATAGAGAATGGTGTTCATCCGACCGAGAATTATTGATTACTACAACATCGTAGCGACTCAAGCACAACTAGACTTCGCAGTACCATTTCTAGATGAAGACATTCCCCTTTATGTTGACCCTTTCCTTCTTTGGAAGTCTCCTTCATTACAAGACCAAGCACTTCACACGTCTTTGATCAACGCTTTCAATCATTTGAACTTTCTCGTTAAGAAAGGCAAAGCTGATCAAGCACGAAACAATCTCATTCTTGCATCTGAGTGTAAAGAGGTTGGTCTCGGACTTTCAAAGGATCGACGAGGTTTACGGATTGGAGCTAACAAGGCAGATGAAATTTTATCAATCTTCCAAAAGATTCCAGAGTATGGAAAGTATGGCTTCGTTCACTTTGAAGAAATTCAACTTTATGTAGATGGTATCGCAAAGGATCGCATTAGCGATATCTGTTGCAATTTTATTAAGTCATTTCTAATCGACTTTACCATCCAGCAATGTGAAGAAGTGGGGATTACTTTAGAGAAAACGCTTATTCCCATACTCTACAGTTACCGCGATAACTCATTTCTATTGGAGCATGAAATTACTTTACCTGTTAATCCTGAAACTAAAGAGCCTCTAATCTTTGTTCCTAAGAGGTGGCTAAGATTCTCTCCCTGGATTAACTTCGAGGACTATTTTAAGGGTTACTGCCCTTGTGACGAAATTTTCAATCCTGGTGAACCTCAAGAACGTGTTAAGGTTCTAAACTTTAACAGAGAGAACTACGGTGTTGTACAGGAATATGTTAAGGCAAAAGTACGAACTCAGGAAGACTGTAAGAACGATCCTCTCTTTAGACAAATTCCTGTTCTCTCTGCTAAGCGCAAATTCGCTGAAATCAGGAAGCTCCCCACAGGAAAAGAGGACGAAGCAGATTGCCACTATGAAGACTACATATGTCAACTCCTTACCTCGCTCTTCTATCCAGACCTCGACTTTGCGGCTGAGCAGAGTAGGACGGACTCTGGAAGACTCATTCGGGATCTGATCTTCTACAACAATCGCTCTATTGATTTCCTTGAAGAAATCTATGACAACTACGGAAGCAGGCAAATCGTATTTGAGTTGAAGAATGTTCAAGCAATCGGACGCGATCATATTAATCAACTAAACAGGTATCTTGATACTGGTCTGGGCAAGTTCGGTGTTCTCGTAACAAGAAATCCTCTCACAAAGGCGATGTTTAGCAATACAATCGACCTTTGGTCGGGTCAGAGGCGATGCATCATTACACTCACGGACGAGGACATCTCATTAATGGTCAACGTATTCGAGAGTAGACAGCGCTCGCCAATCGATGTTCTCAAAAAGAAATATATAGAATTTCGTCGAGCATGTCCCTCATGAAAGGTGAAATAGATGAAGCGCGAAGACGTTGATAAATTTGAGAAGCTATCTAGTCAACTTCAGGGTATCTATCAAGAACTTTCGATTTTGTCTAAGAAATCTCCTAATGATGCAGTAAACAAGTTCAAACTCAACTTTATCAATCAGCTACTTAAGGATTCAAATGAATTTTTAGGGGAGGGGTATCGGCCTTTCCCAGACTTTTCAGAGTTTGATACAGATGATGTACCGCAAAACAGTGATGTAGTTTTTATGCTCTCGCAGTACCTTCAATGTCTCGAAAAGCTCCGTGCGGACAACGTAGTGAGACGACCCGGAGAGTGGTGTTGGGTTGTAGATGCTGATCAAGGTGAGCAAGGGGATGAATTTGGTCTTGTTTATGTAAAAACAACCAGTCCGAAGTTTCCACGATAATAAAAAATTATGAAGAAGAAAGGCGAACAGTGTACGAGTCGGGAAAAGGCAGATTTACACGAAATCACAATGCCTCTGTTGAAAGCTATGCATTCAGAGTTCAAAGAGCTGAGTAGGAAGAAGCCAGAGGCTGTACTTAGTATAAGTAAGATGAAAATTGTCAACCGACTTCTGGAGAGCTGCCGAAAAGTACTCGACTCGGAGGCATCCCTTAACTACCTCGATCTCATTAACGAGGATGAGGTTCCTCAGAATAGCGATGTGGTCTTGATGTTGTCTCAGTACGTTGCTGCTATGCAGCAGTTCAAATCAACCTATTATTGTGTTGATGGGATTCTAAGTGATTGGGTCATTAGCAAGTGAGTAGTTGAGAAGAATAAGTGTTGATCGCCTTTTTCGCGGAGCTTGGCTTCGGATGGCGTTGGCATGACGCAAGAAGCGATCGCCTGCCAGCATACATTACAACAGATAGCACAGGCGAGAATCAGTACAATTGAGAGAACTATCAACCCTATTGCTACTTATGCTAAAAACTGTCGAAGGCATTTATCAGAACGGACAAATTGAACTCACCGAACTGCCGCAGGATGTGAGCGATCGCACCCAAGTTCTGATCACCTTTCTCGATCCTGGCAAAATCGATCCCACCAAAGTGCGCCAACTGATCGATCAGTTGGAAACTATTGCAGGCATTCAGCAAGGCTTCGAGGAATTAGAGCGCGGTCAAACTCGCCCTATCGAAGATTTCATCCAAGAAATGCAGCAAAAGTATGACATTTCAGGTTGAGATTACTCCGATTGCCTCTTCGGGGATCGAGCAAGCCTACCAATGGTATCGAGAGCGTAATCCCGAATTTGCCGATCGCTGGTTTCGAGGGTTGATGAACGCGATTGCAACACTCCAAGAGAAGCCCCAGCGCTGTGCTTTGGCAGTTGAACGCGAAATTTTTCCGGAAGAAGTCCGACAGTTACTTTACGGGAAAGCCAAAAATATATATCGAGTGTTGTTTACTATTCGAGATACTACAGTTTACGTGTTGTACGTCCGCCATAGTGTTCAAGCACCATTAACTGTAGATGACCTAGAGGATCTAGGAAATGGAGTTTAAATAGGTTGTCGGCGAGGGCGCAGGTTCGAGGTTATTCTCGGTGAGGAGATTTCTTCCCTTAATCATTAACCTGATTCGGTTCCAGTAGAGCGTAAGTGTTACCCATCGAACCTTTGCAAATGTTGGATCGTGCAACAACCTAACTTACGGGGTCTTTAGTTTAATTGTTTCCACCGACTTGGTTTCACAATCAATTGGGGCAAGATAGCGATCGCTCTCATATTCACGCATCAGCATTCTGAAGTCCAGGGACTTTTCGATAGATGGAAGCAATATCGCAGCGAATATCTATACTTGCGAAGTAAACTTCATCTCCTTGGCGGTAAATTTGAGAAACCCAATCGCCTGAATCGGAAAGGCGAAAACACTCGACGCTCATCTGAGATTGATTAATTAACACATATTCTCGTAAAGATGGCGACGTTTGATAGTCAGCAAATTTTTCCCCTCTGTCAAAAGCTGCTGTTGAGAGAGATAGCACTTCAACGACCAAGATGGGATAGAGAATGAAGTCATCTGTAGAGTTTGTATCCCGTTCATCACAAGTTACAGCGACATCGGGATAGTAATAGCAGTCTGCTGACTCAAGCCGGACTTTAATATCCGAGGAGAGAACAAGGCAGGGACTATTATAGAGGTGATTGCCCAATATTCTTACTAAGTTTCCAGCAATAATGATATGAGGCTTCTTTGCCCCTACCATTGCATAAACTTGTCCTCGCCTATACTCATGTTTGATAGGGCTGACTTGCTCTCCTTCTAGGTAATCTTCTCTTGAGATGTAGAAGTGTTTGCTAATAGTCATTGGGTAGTTTTTCAGAATGAGTTGCTATTTTGATAAGCTGTAAATCTGATTGTGTATCGCATTGCGAAATTTGGTTTTGGATTCAGGCGGGATGAGAAAAGAGCGATCGCTCCAGCCATACATTGCAACAGATGGCATTTATCAGAACAGACCAATTGAACTGGTTGAACTGCCGCAGGATGCGATCGCTTGCATGATTGCAGTGCGGGGATAGTGAGTTTTATCGCTGACAGCAATCCCGGCATTCGTCAAAGGCTGTTTGCTCGTCTCGATAGTATGGCATCCTACACTCTCCCCAACTTGATAACCATAGGTTATCAAAAAAAGTGGCAAGCGATCGCACTCTACAGTCTAATAAAGAGCAACCTAGCTGGAATGGAACAAACGCCGTCGCATTGCCTGCAAATAAGCAAAAACGGGGAATTGATAATACTCAACAACCACACTGACGACAAAAGCCAGATGAGACACAAAGGTTAACCCCATCCAGAAAAGGGGAACCCAAGACAAGGAACTTCCTGGTATTGGCGGGAAAATATACGCAGACAGAGCAATCAACGATGTCGGCAATATTACTAATGCGATCGCTGCTAACCCAACACCCCAACCCAACTCAGCATCATTGCGCGTAGCGTTTTGCCAACCCCGACCATTCCAGCGCCACGAGAGAGGTTGGGAACTATCTGCCATTTTCAACGATTGTTGACGCGAGTCAACTGTGAAAATGTGGCGACAAAAATTACAAGCCACCGCCTCCATCAAAGGCATCTCTGAAATTTGACCCTGCCGACATACTGGACAGCTATAAACGCCGCCAGACTTCAAATCGTTCGCTAAATCTTTTGAATTCGACATAAACTTAACAACTAGCGGACGTATTCGGCACTGGTAGAAGTGCCTCTCAAGCGCTCTGTAACACAGTATACCTATCTCAGAAGACAGACAACAAAAATTGAGATATTGCCAGAGATAGGTGAAAAGTCAGCTGCGAGTTATTCCTCCGGTTTGACGAAGTTTCCGCCCTTAGAACGACAGATAAAAATTTGATTCAAGTTATTCTAATAAAAGAAGAAACACAGCACTGGATGGACGTTATACCGCAGTGGTCCAGAATCAAACATCGAAGGAGAGCGACCGGCAGATGTAAGAACAGTGCTAATAACTAACAGGCAGAGATGTTGTGGAGTTTTTGTCGCTTCCTCCACCTTGTTACTATCGAAGAGAGGCGCAATCCTCTATCAGAGCGGTCTTAGATAGTAACCGTCAGATGCCATATAATAAACTACATTTAAAAGTACAGGTAGGAATCGGTTGATGATTCCCACCTGTACTTTGGAATTTGTACGCTTAAAAATTGATTTTGTAGGTAGGCATTGCTCACAAAACACAGTCTAAGTTTTACCTAAAATAAGGCAACACTATAGCGTTTTTTTAGTTAGGTGGAGTATATCGCAATTCTGGCCTTCGGGCGACCTTAGTAGAGACATGGCATTGCCATGTCTCTAATGATGTATCGCACCCAACCCTTAAATTGCTATAGATAATCAACAGCCTACTAAAGTAGATTTAAACTTGCTTAGTCCATACCAAGTTTTTTCGCCTACGATTCCATCCGCTAGTAGTCCGCTGCGTCTTTGAAAAGATTTTACACCTGCTTCGGTAACTGGCCCGAATATACCGTTAGCTTCTTGCTGAAAGTTTCCTGTTAGCGCCAGGGCATTTTGTAGCGTGACAACTGCTTTCCCCTGCATTCCTCTTTTCAGAACTGGCATATTAACTGGTGCGCCAGTGTAAAGAGATTGCCAGGTTAATTGACCGACGATACCATCTTCTTTGAGAAAAACCCAATTTTGAAAAACAATTACAGCATACTCTACTTCTTCATTAAAAATACCATCAATGGCTCCATAGTAAGCATTGCGAGCTGTTAGAAGTTTTTGCAATTCTGTGACTGCTATCCCTTTGCTGCCTAATCTAAGTATGGGCTTATTGAGTTGAGCGGTGGCGGTTGATTGATTAGATTGTGTAGCTGGCATAGTTGGTTGTCCTTGAAATTTGTTTTCTACAATTCCAAAGTAATCTTTGCGATCGCTCTCCCACCTCGCACAACCAGGTCATATGATGGAGTATTTCAATATACCTCTAGCAGCTCACCCATTAGCAGGAAGTATAAAAATGGGGTGGGTTATACCACACCCCACAAAAAATACATTTGTCAACTCTTGACAAATGTCCACTCTAACAACTTAATCGGTGCAGTCTGAAGCGCTTCTGTGAGTTCCTCGCTTTTGTCAAATTTCACTTGGCTGAGGTAGGAAGCTTCCACATTGACAGTAAATTCTTCTTTCTCAAAAGGCCAAGGTTTCACGGTGACATTGCCATCGCTAAGCTTTATCACGTCGTAGCGCTTGCCATCTGGGCCTTTGCTGATTTCCAAGGCACGCACACCATCTGGTAACTTGCGGGTGCAGAGGATCAGCGAGAGGCGATCGCACCATTGAAAAAACGCATAAGCTTTTTCGGCTTCCTCTTTCGTAATCTTCAACTCCTTGCGCCATTTCTTTTGGTTTTCTAGTTGTTCGTCCAGAAAACTGTCCAATTCCGATGATTCTCCCCGTTTGCCTTCATTCAAAAAGCTGACGTGCATAGAAATCAGCATTGCCACCCACCGTCCCCGGTATCGGGAATTCTTCGTCAGTTCTCTCAGCTTTGGAAGAGAAGTTTTCTTATCAACGGTAAAGTCTAAGGGTGCGCCCGCTTCGGTGATGTTCTCGCCCTCCCATTCGCGTTCTAGATCGTCGTGATGGGAAATCGCAGCCACTGTCTCTATCAAGCGTTCTGGGCGATCTTTTCTATGCCAGTTTCCCGCTATTTCAGCAGCCAGCAAAGCATGGGCGCGATGGTAAATTACTTCCCAACCTGTCTCTGTAAGGTTAGCAATCACGAAAATCTATCTCCGGTTAATAATTCCAGATATATATTTTCGTGGAACGGGCATTTTGCCTGCCACTACCAAAGGATACAGTAAGCTGAGTTTGGGTTGATGCGAACCTTACCCAACCATCTTACGCATTTGTTGACTATAGCAATCCTATTTAAGTTGTGAACGAGTATTCCCCTTGGTGTAGGGACACGGCAGTAGCGTGTCTCTACAGGGTTTCAAGAATCATTTAGGATTGGTATATTCTTAAATTTATCTTGCCGCTAGCTGTCTTCTACCTCAAGTAGACCCACCGTGACAGCCCAAAAAGCAAAAGCCAAAACTATTGGCATTGGCGACTTCAAGAAATAACTTAAAATAACAGCTATTATTGTTGCGATCGCTGCCCCGATCGACCACCATTTTTCCTCACCGCTTAATCCTTTTTTAGCTTTGATCGAGCGCATGACTTTCGGAGGAATTGGCTCAGGCATCACGGCTCCGGGAGGGAAAGCCCAGTAGTTGTAAGCCTCAAACACTACATCTGTCCAGCCGTTCTCTTCACACCATTCGTAAATCCATTCATCGCAATAATGCTTCATCTGATGACTTCCTCCCCCGTAAGATATAAAAATTGTTTAAAAAGAGTATCTTAACCCAAAAAGACTTTTTGCCTGACCAGCCAATTGTTAAAACATATTAAAAGTTTTTGTCGGCGTTGACCGTTACTCAAACAAGGTATCTTTACTTGAAGAGGCTAACAAAACCCAGCTTCTTAAAACAAAAAAAGATACTAAATTTTACTTGTGAGCTTTCCAATGTACCACACCCAACCACCTGAAGCAGTGTCAGTCCAGCAAAAGCCAGCTTACGCGATCGCTTTTCGCGCTAACACGAGAATTGGTAGCAGGTGACAAGATGCAGATTATTAACAAACTCATTGAAGTAGAAACCGACACGGGAATTGGGATTTATAACATTACGCCTCAAATCGAGAAAATTCTTCATCTAACCTCAGTTAGAAATGGTCAAGTTCTAGTCTTTTCTCGCCACACGACGACAGCTTTAGCTATCAACGAAAATGAAGAAAGATTGCTGGAAGATGTCAAAATCCACTTAGAAAAGTTAGCGCCTGCTTCCGGAAGCTACTTACATAACGATCTACATTTACGAGATGTGCCTGATGATGAACCCATCAATGCTCACTCTCACCTAATGGCAATGATGCTCAGTACCAGTGAGGTGATTCCTATCGTAGATGGTAAATTGGCTCTAGGAACTTGGCAATCCATCTTATTTTTTGAGTTGGATGGTTCCCGAAAAAGGAGTGTATCTGTACAAATATCCGGGGAATAAACCGTTCTTGAAAACCACTAATGTAGGTTGGGTTGAGGAACCTCACGCAACATTAACATGGGTAGGATGGGTAACGCTTAGTCGCTCTACCCATCCTACAAATAATTAGATCCATCTATTTATCTAAAATCAAAAGCATCCAAAATTAAAAATGGTATTAGGGTGGCGAATCTTTACCGGACTTTGCTTGTGCATCTACCTAATGTTAGGTAATTCAGCACCAGCTTTTGCTTCTATCCACACATATCCAGAATCTCCCACACAAGTAATGTACCGCTCCAAACAAAGTTTGCGGGATGTTAAAGACCAAGCATGGCAAGTTGTACTGTTTAAGCGACTCAAGATGGGTGCGGTGGACCTGACTGCCTGACAGAAGTAGGTGAAAGCCAATAGCCGCGGGGAATTTGTGAAAAAGGGTAGAGGGACATGAGAGGCTAGAGTTACCACACAACAGCCATCTATTCATGACAA
>NZ_JAMPKJ010000100.1 GCF_039962115.1 Funiculus sociatus GB2-C1
GGGGGATGCACGGGTTTTGAGCGATTTTACCGGTTTTTCTGGCATTTGACCAGCTAAGCAGCGCTCACCAACCTAATTAGCGCCGCTTTTTTCTCGTTATTCAGCACGCCCTACTTAGGGCAGGGGAATTGACTACATACCAAAAAGTTGTTTCCGCCTCTGAATCACTCAAAGCTATTTGCCTGGCATCAATATTCGGAAACCTTTTTTAAAGTCTATTAGCTAACCTTGGTATTGGCTCGAAAGCATAGTGATACCCTAAAGGTGAAAGTTGTAAAATTTTAATTAAAAAATCTCCCGTGTTACAACCCACATGGATAGAGTTTGAGTGGTTCGTCAAAACACGAGACATAAATGGTAGCGGTAAATATGTAGTGAAAAAAATTACTGTTTAGATAGCGACGCATTGTAATGATGGATAAAATACCAGATAGCCCCAATGTGGTTTGCCAACTTTTTAGAGAAAGACAAAGTTTTCCTAACCAATCGAGAAATTCTTTGACGCATTGTATTATTAAACCTCTCAATATGGTTGGTCAGTCCACTCTTTTTCCCTACGGCTTTATGCCGTTTGATTGGAATAACTTGCTCATAAGCCGCCCAATAATCTGTATAGCAAACAGCACATTGCCGATAAATTGATGGGAGAGAATTCCATAATCCTCTAGCCCCTTGTTCGCTGCGTTCGCCAATATAACAACCGACAATTTCTCTAGTTTTTTTATCTAGTGCCAACCAAATCCACTGCTTGTTACCTTTACGATTAACGAATGACCAAGCTTCATCACATTCGATTCTTAATTTAGCTCTATGTTTGCTTGAAACCTTTACCTGTTGGGGAACTGAAGCATATTTATTATTAACGTAATTTTGAAGCCATTTTTTAGAAACGCTAGCCACCCTAGCAATTCCTGCTAAGGAAATTTTCTCTAATAACATTTTGTCAATGTAATCTAACCTATGCTTATCAATAATTTTATTATTAGGGTTTTCAACAAATTGTCTGCCGCAATCTTGACATTTATATTTAGGTTTTTTATTGTGAATTCTACCATTTTTAACAATATGGTTAGAACCACATCGAGGGCAGTCAGGTCTAGAGGTAAGCATAATTACTTAAGATTTTCGTATTTATTAAAAATATAACATTTAATATGATTTCAGATTTAAAAAATGATATTAATTAAGAATTATACTGGTTGTCTAGCCTGAAGAAACACTTATCCAGCTAAATAAATAACTACCAGTAAGGGTAAAAATGAAAGCTTTTTTTTTGATATATTTAACCTTTCACTACATCTTTACCACTACCACATAAATTGAGTAGTGAAAGCAGTGTCTTGTCTATTAATAACCTCGCAGCGATGTGGAAGCTTTGCAATATTCAAAATTGACCTGGCAAAAGCATCAATAAATGTACCCTTAATCAACTCTTTCAAGAAATTTTTTACTTCTAGAACATTTTTCATTTCTTGCTCCAGTTACTTAAACAGCAAAAATTTTCTTCTATTCGTTTGGATGATGTTTAATGCAAGGGAAAACAATAGCTGATTATTGATTATATGGATTGCCCTGACTGCTCTTGAAGAATACGACGTTTCTGGGTGGCCGCTGTCATTTTAGCAGCAACAGCCTCAATTTGGGCGTACAAAGGCTGGGGTAGCAGCCAAAGCATATAAGCAGCAGCTAAAGTCATTAACGTGCGACGCGGCTGCTCAAACACCAGCCGCCAGTGAGCAGCTAAAGCTTGGTGCATCAGTTGCACAGCCATTGATCCAGCTTTTAGACGCACCGCACTCCTAGCTAAATATCGCAGCTGGTAGGCTTTAGTTGGGTTCTCCCACTGGGCGATTAATTCTGGAGCATAGGAACGGGTTTTTTCAATCACCTTTTGCAAAGCCTCGAATTGGTTAAGCAGGCTTGCTGAAAGTCCTCCAGAATTTACCCGGTATAACGTCAACGCTTCCGGAATTCCCTCAATTTTCCAGTTAGTCTGCAAAAGAATGCGAAGCCAACATTCTATGTCCTCTGCCTGACGAAAAACATCATCAAAATAAAAATATTCGACAGTACCGTAAAAATTATCTTGAAATTTAATCGCTTCCAATACTTCTTTGCGAATCACTGCCGCAGAACCATTTCCTACTGGATTGTCGCGCAGTAAATCAGGCGGAGTAATTTCCTTAAGTTTTGGCATGAGATACGTACCCAAGGAGTTTCCCGCTTCGTCGATAAAAGCAGAACGGCTAAAGCTAATTCCCACGGCTGGGGAACTTTCCAGATGTTCAAAATGTTTTTCTAACTTTTCTGGTAGCCACAAGTCGTCTCCATCTAAAAGAGCTATATAGTCTCCTTGAGCGTGGCGAATCCCGGTGTTTCTAGCTCCTGCTAGTCCCCGGTTTTTCTGGCTGACAATTTTAATTCTAGAGTCTGTAAATTGCTGACAAATTTCTATGCTTCTATCTGGTGAGTCGTCATTAACAACAATAATCTCAAAGTTTTGGTAAGTTTGATTAAGAACTGATTCAATGGCAGCAGCTATGTATTTCTCGACTTTGTAAGTTGGAATAATTACAGAAAACTTTTTCATTTTGAGTACGAACCTTGTACAGTAGTTTGCATGATTCTTTCATCGAGCTTATCTAAAATCTTACTGTCTCGATCTATTTCAAACTTTCTGGCAAAGTAAATATCGTCTCTAATTAACTTTGGATAATAGTCAATGGTAAGAATAGCGGGATGTCCGTGGCGGCTGTTTGTCCAATCAATGTAGCGCATATTGCGTGGGTAGAAGTTGAATAAGCCACTATTGATTAAGATAGTTTGGATAAAGGATTCATCAGGAAGGCGGGTTTTTTTGTAGTAGTCGATCAATTCAGGATGTTGCTGGCAAAATTCATGGATATATTGAACGCAATTTCTAGAAATGGTTTTAAAGTAAGAGCCACCGTAACATAAAAAATTCTCATTAAATGGAGTTGAAAGGGAGCGCATTCCCACGATCAATCCATAAGAAAAATCAATCCGGAGCCAAGGTTGAATATTATTGATAAACAGTCGAAGAGGCTTGAGTAAACCTCGTTGCCATTTGGCTAACTCTATGCCTGACCACCAGTATTGATAGAAGTAGCGATCGCGTCCATCCTTCGCCCCCCACGTACATTTTTCTGAAAGGACGTTAAAATAATCAAAAAAGCCATCATACGTGGTTTCTGCCAGAAATTTCTCAATTTCAGGAAGCGGTTGAGTAGGATAATCTTGACCTGTGATATTAATTAGCCAGTCAAATTCAATTTTGTGGTTCAACAGCCAATCAATCGCTTCTAAATAAGCTTGAACTAAGGCAAAGTTACCTCTCCCCCCTATAGCACTCACAACTTTAACATCAGGCAAATTTTCTAAAAGTTCTACATTTAAATTACTAGCAGCAAAATTATGGCTCACCAGTACGAAAGAGTCAGGACTCGACTTTTTAATAATGTGAACTAGCCTATAGATTTGCTCTGGATTCTTGTAGGTTTGGATAAGGTAGGCAATCTTCATAATGGTTAACACATCCTGATATTGATAAAGCGTTTGTAGAAAAGTTGATTTGTGCTTGTTTAGGCTACTTGTCGGGATTTATCTTGAAGAATGCGGCGTTTTTGGGAAGCTCCTGTCATCTTTAAAGCAAAGTTTTCCATTTGGCGGTAGAGTGGTTGTGGCAACAACCAGAGGGAATAAACAGCCCCCAACGTTAAAAGTGTCCGGCGTGGCTCCTCAAGAATAATGCGCCAGTGGATAGATAAAGCTCGATGAGCCATATCCACAGCAGTTGGAGCGGCTTTTAAACGTACTGCCCATCGGGCTAGCTTCCGCAACTCATAAGCTTTGGCACGGTTTCCATGCTGAGCAATCAAATCTGGAGCGTAGGATCGGGTTTTTTCTAGCACCTTTTCTAAGTCTTCTAATTGCTTCAGAAAGTTTGTTGAAGCCCCTCCAGAATTGACTCGGTACATCGTTAAAGCTTCAGGAATTCCTTCTGCTTCCAAATTTGTTTTCAAGGCAATACGAAGCCAGCATTCGACATCTTCGAAATGTCGTAAGTGCTCATCAAAATAACAATCTTTTTTATGACAATCTTGAAACTTAATTGCTTCAAAAACTTCTCGCCGAATCACTGGAACCGAACCATTTCCGATTGGGTTGCGACAGAGTATTAGGGGTGGCGTAATTTCTTTAAGCTTAGGCATTTGATAGATACCCAAGGGTTGTCCCGCTTCATCGATAAAAGCAGATCGGCTAAAACTTAGTCCAACATTAGGTGAGTTTTCCAGATGTTCAATATGTTTCTCTAGCTTTTCTGGCAACCACAGATCGTCCCCATCTAAGAAAGCCAGATATTCTCCCTGCGCGTGGCGAATTCCTGTATTACGAGCGGCGCATACTCCTTGATTTGGTTGGCGAATAATTTTAATTCTGGAGTCTGTAAATTGCTTACAAATTTCTACACTTCGGTCAGGGGAACCATCATCGATAATCAGCAGTTCAAAATCTTTATAAGTTTGCTCTAGAACAGATTTCACTGTAGCAGCTATATATTTTTCGACTCCGTAAACTGGAATAATGACAGAAACTTTTTTCATGTTTCAAACTAACCTAAAGTTTAATTGCGGGTGTTAGCGAACTTTTGGGGGTGTACCTGAATAGCGAGAATGCTACAAGTTTATTGCTTGTAAAGAGAAATATTGCCTGTAACGCTCCAACGAATCTCCTAAGCATTTTGTTAAAGACATTATACAAAATGAATCTGTTCATGACTTAAATACTTAAATTTTTAGGAAAAACATAACGTGTAGCCCAAAATGTAAACAAAGGCAGGCAAATTACGTGAACCAGAAAAACCGATATAGCTACTCCAATAGCTCCCCAGTGAATTCCCATAAATAGTGCGCCAATAAACATACCAGTAAACACTATGTTCCAACGAAATTCTAAGTTAGGTTTACCAATAGCCACCAACAGTTTCGCAGATGTATCGGCAAAAGGTCTTGGAATTGCTGATAGGCAAATCACAATCAAAATTGGGATAGCCACCACCCATTTTTGCCCAAAAATAACAGGTACGTAGAAAGGAGCTAAGCTAGACTGTAGAATAACTAAGGGGACAATAACAAAACTAATAACTTTGATGCTTTCCAAATAACGCTTCTTCAATTCAAACTTGTTTGAACGTGCTGCACATAAATGAGGATATACAGAGGAACTAATAGCGTTAATAATACTTAAACTAACGCCTAACCCTCCATTGAAGCCAAAGAAATATATTCCTAATTCTTTAACTCCTAAGAAGCGCCCAACTATTAAATAATCTAAGCTATTTCTCAGTGTTTTTAGAAATTCAACACCGAGGATATTTTTACCGAAGCTAAGAAGCTCTTTCCAATACTTTGTTGTTATTCCCTTAGTTGGACGCCAGGCATGGTTATGACGATAAATGAAAACTGCAATAGGAGAAGTTAAAAGTCCAGGCAGTACAAATGCCCACACACCCATACCTAAATAAGCAATTACAGCAGATGAAACATAACTAATAGAAGTCATAGTTAGATTATTAATTGCACAAATTTTTAATCTATTTTCTCTCTGAATAAGCGCACACTGTATAGCAGCTGTAGGCCAAAATAAATAACCTATTGCTCCGACACATATTGGTAAAATAAGCCGAGGCTCTTTATAAAACCAAGAAATAGGAAAAGCTAGAATACACTGGATTGCAAATAACGCGAAATAAATTAACCAGTTTAACCAATATGCTGAGTTACATAAGCCGTTTAAGTCTTCTTTTTCTTTATCAGTTTGAATAATCTGTGCATTAATGCCTACGTTGGTGAACACCCGTGTAAAATCCCCAACCGTCAAAACAATTGCTCCCAAACCGTAATCGTAAGAAGTTAGATAGCGTGCTAAAACAACAATTACTCCTATACGCAAAATTCGAGGAACTAGCTCTGACATACCCATCCACCCAATATTGCGGATGAAAGGGTTAGACAGCTTCTTTTTTAGCTTAGGAACAATGGCTAATATGGTCTGCATTTTTGTTCTAGTAATTCTTATCCAAGTAGTAAGTTCACAAGCACTTTTGATAAAAAGGCTCGGCTTCGAGGGTTTTAGGAAGATACGAAAGCTTTATCCTCCTTAGAGCCTTGAATAGGGGTAGCGCGAATTTTGCTAATAATCTGGAGCAGATAACTAGCAATTATAGGTGAGAGGACTCGAATCAATAGCAGCTTGATAGTTAAAGCTTGAGCGCTTCTATCTAGCAAAATTCGTGGACGCAGGCTAATGGCTTTTTGTAATTTCTGAGCAGCCTGCTTAGCTCCGTCAGCATTTGAAATACGTGTCAAGCATAGGTGCGCCAAGAACTGATAGACATTAGCTATGCTCTGATTCTTGAGGGGTTGTAATTCCAGTGGAGCCTCTTGAAATGCTCTCTCAATTACAATTAAATGATATTTTTCCATCACCTCAACTTTGGATGACATTGCCCCTGAAGATTGTCGGTAAAAAATTTGTGGTTTAGGAACTACAACAAAATGCCAACGAGCAGCTAACCGTAGCCAGTATTCCCAGTCTTCACAAGATTTCAGAGTCGGATCAAACTCTCCTACAGATGCGATCGCTTCCCTGCGGAGCATAACATTGGAGCCGCTATCTATGAAATTTCCCAGTAACAAATCTCGATAAACATTACCTTCAAAGACTACAGACCTACCTCCATGAAAATATTCCCCTTTGTCATCCATAAAGCGAGTCCAGCTATAAGCAACTCCAGCCTGAGGATGCTCTTGCAATGCTCGGAGCTGTAGATCTAACTTATCGCGTGTCCATAAGTCATCAGCATCAATAAATGTAATAAATTCTCCAGTAGCATGCGAAATACCACGATTGCGAGCTACTGGTAGACCTCCGTTACTATATGAAAACACTTTGAGACGAGGGTCTTGCACCGTACCAATCAATTCTAAAGTCCCATCGGTAGAGCCATCATTAATTA
The DNA here is from genome assembly GCF_039962115.1 of Funiculus sociatus GB2-C1. NCBI lineage: Bacteria > Bacillati > Cyanobacteriota > Cyanophyceae > Coleofasciculales > Coleofasciculaceae > Funiculus > Funiculus sociatus. The sequence goes on from NZ_JAMPKJ010000100.1 coordinate 7,040, forward strand.
CAATCAGCTCAAAGTTACAATAAGTTTGTTGTAACACCGATTCAATAGTTTTTAGAATCGTGCGTTCAGCATTGTAAGCAGGAATAATAACAGATATGGCTGGCATGTTGTCTTTTGTTGATTTGATGATAAAAGAATAATTTTGGATGTCTAACTGGTAGTATATTTTAAGCTGGGTCAGCCGTTAGGGCTGCTGTATCTTCAATAACCTTCAGTATTACTTTTTCAACCCCGTCAACCGTTCTGTCTACAGTGAATTGAGATAAAACATGTTCGCGACATCTCTTACCTAGCTGAGCATTTTTATCTCTCCAATTGATCATCTGGATTAAAGTATCTGTTAAATCTCGTTCATCTCCGGTCTTAAACAGTCCACTTTGAAACTCTCCTGTCAATATCTCCGGAATGCCTCCAGTTCGACTTGCTACCACAGGAGTTCCACAAGCCATTGACTCAATAACCGTTCTTCCAAAGGGTTCAGACCATAGGCTGGGCAGGACTGTTATATCGCTGACTTGATAAACAGACGTAGCATTATCTACATGACCAAGAAAGCTCACATACTTTTCTATACCCAAATCGCTTACTAGCTTTTCCAAGGATTTTTTGTATTCCTCACCTCGGATTAAAGGTTTACCAGCAATTAATAGCCTAGCGCTAATACCACTTTTCAGCAGTAAGGCAAAGGCTTTAATCAGCGTTTCCAGCCCCTTTTCTTTATCTAGCCTGCCGACATACGAAATTAATCTCATATCTTCGGGAATATTCCATTCTTTCCTGATTGCATAAAAATCCTTTGCAGGTTTGAATACTTCCGGGCTAACCCCGTTATGTACAACATCAATTCTTTCTTCTTTAAAGCCGCTGCTAACCCAATCCAGCTTAGTTTTGTGGGAGACTGCAATAAACTGCTTTACGCCCTTAAGTCCAATGTTCCACTGCCATTCAACATTTGTACTTGGGGGTTCAGGTGGAGGTATACGGAGATAACAAACAAAGGGAACATTTTTGGATAAAGCCAAAAGGCGACCAAAAAGACTATCTTGATACTGATTGCACAGAACAATACTATCTTTACTTGTATTAAGTATCCAAGTAGCCTTCCAAAGACCAGTTAGGAACCTAAAAATAAATTGCTTTTGATAAACTGTAAACCAGCTAAGCTTGATTACATGGGCGCCAAAATTTTGATACTGCGCCACTAAGTCCCCTTCTATCGTATAAAGCAGACTGATAATATGTCCGCGTTGAGATAGCTCAGAGCAAAGACGTAACAGGCTTCGTTCCTGCCCGCCTCGGCGAGAAGAGGGTTCCTGCTCTAAAACAATAATGTGCATAAATTTGCATCTCCTTAGCTTATTTAATATTTGAAAGCGGTATTAGAGTTACTACCGCCACTGGGAAAACCTAGAAGCTTATAGTTAGGTGGCATAGGTACTCTGATAAAAAAATCATTGTTTAACAACTCCTAATAGAACTTGCTCAATCCCTTCGACCAGTTTGTCTAAAGTAAATTTGGATAAAACATACTCGCGGCATCTCTCACCCAATTGGCGATCTTTATCTCGCCAATTGATAATTCGATTTAGAGTATCTGCCAAATTTCGTTCATCTCCAGCTTCAAACAGCCCACTTTGAAACTCTTTTGTCAATATCTCCGGAATACCCCCTGTTCGGCTAGCTACCACAGGAGTTCCACAAGTCATTGACTCAACAACCGTTCTTCCAAAGGGTTCAGACCATAGGCTGGGCAGGACTGTTATATCGCTGACTTGATAAACAGATGTAGTATTATTTACATGACCAAGAAAGCTCACATACTTCTCTATACCCAAATCGCTTACTAGCTTTTCTAAGGATTTTTTGTATTCCTCACCCTGGCTTACAGGCTTTCCAGCAATCAATAGCTTAGCGTTAGCGCCACTTTTGACAATTGCCGCAAAGGCTTTGAGCAGAGTTTCCAGCCCCTTTTCTTTATCCAGCCTTCCTACATAGGAAATAACTCTAGTTCCTTCAGGAATATTCCATTCCTTTCTAGTTAGAGAAAAATCTTTTGATGGTTTAAATACTGCTGAATCAGCTCCGTTATATACAACGTCAATTCTCTCATCTTTAAAACCGCTGTTAATCCAATCTAACTTTGTCTTGTTTGAAACAGCGATAAACTTTTTTACGCGCTTCAGCGCCATAGTATGCGGACGCCCAAATCCCCCTGGTGGAGGTAGCTGGAGATAACAAACTTGGGGAATATTATTTAATAAGGATAATACAAATCCAAAAAAAATGTCTTGATAACGATTGCTGTAAACAACGCTATTTTTAGTAACCGCAACCCTAAAAATGTCTGCCAAGAAATTAAACGTATAACTTATATTATGCCGATCTAGCATAAAAGTTTTAACGTTAACTAACTGACTACAAAATTCTTCATAATGTTTAAGCAGATCCCCTTCTTTGAGATATAAAAGAGTGATAGTATGCCCACGTTTAGAAAGACCGCGACAAATTTCTAGTAAGTTTAGCTCCTGTCCACCACGACGAGACGATGGCTCATTTTCTAAAGCAATAATGTGCATATAATTCGGAAAGTTTTGATTCCTATAGAGCATATTCTTTTTCTTCTTGAGAAAAATGAAACCCCTGTAAATTTTCTTTAAAAGCAATGCCCATCAGCAACAATCCAGGCCAAAAGGTATAGGCAAGGATTTCCACACCTTCGGAGAAACCAAAAATAAATAAAACTAAGACTATACTTAACGCAGTCCTGGCAGTCTTGCTACCTTGGGATTTGATAAGCAAATCTATAAAGCTCCATACCAGAGGAACTCCAAAAGCACAGCAACCTACTAATCCTCGTACGAAGAGTAGAGTAATCCAAGTGTCATGAGAACCAATAGGCATATGTTCTACTATTTTAGGGCCAGGAAATTCTGATATTCCATGCCCCCAAATAGGCGCATCTTGCCAACGATGTATTTCTATCTCCTTTAATACCTTTCTAATTCTTGAAGATCCGGCGCGAGCATTGGTAAAATTATCCTTGGCAGTATTAAAAAATTCTATAAGCGCGGGAGCTAGGATGGCTAAGAAGAAACTTGCTACTCCTAATGCAATTTGCATCATGGGTTTAGCAAATATTCTTGACAATATCGAAGTTAATATGAGAACAGCAGGAAGGCATACAATACCACTTCGTGAGACTGAAACCCAAACCATAGCTACGGCACCAATCATGCCAACCCACCGCCATTTTAGGTTTGATTCTTCGCGTGCTAGAAAGAAATAGATATTGCCTGCTAATCCTAAAGCAGGGGGCCAGGGGGTAAACAATTGCATACGAAGTTCATTACCAGCAGCCAGAGGATCGTAACCACTTGCTCCGATTAATACCCAGTAATACGTTCTTCCACCTTTTGCTATAGCTTGCAATGGAGAAAGAAATAAAATTGCAAAATTGAATTGAACAAATAAATAGGTGATTGCAATTACAATTAGACTGTGAAGACAGATAATGCAAGCGGCTCTATAAATTAATTCTTGTCGTATATTCAAACTACCTATCAGGGGAATTAAGGCATATAGGGCCCAGCTTCTAGTGAAATCAACTAATGAGCTTATGAGTGTAAAATTTCCTATTTTATAGTCTATGTGACCAACAACCAAACCCACCAACATGACTATCATGGAAATAATCCATACCCATACCGCAGAGGGAATATAAATTTTCTCCTCCTCTGGAGTATCTTCTGTTTGATTCCAAAGTTTTTTACATAGGTATACAGTTAGGAAACTAGCAAGACCCCATACCCAGACCATCTGTGCGCCCATGAAGTAAAGCGCATAGGTTCCTATCATTGAATACCAAACCAATTTTTCCTCAAAATTTTGAGGTTTCATAAGTAAAATTCCATGACAACGACTATCGCCTACCAAGACATTTTACATTAAATAGATTTACAACTAAGTAGGTTTGGATTGTAGAGATATGGCTTTGTTTTTAGACATCTGATTCTTGTTTTTGTACAGCCCTAGCGTTACTAATCCGGTGGTTAAGAATAGGGAGCCTAAACCTGCACCCAGGAAAGCAAATTTCTTTTTGGGTGAAGAGGGGGAAGCAGGTAAGGTCGGCTCTACTAGCATTTGAATGACAGGATAAGAGCCTAAAGCATTAGATTTGCTAATATCCAAGTTGGTAATAGTTGAAGAGAACACTGCTTCCGCAACATTTAAGTCCCGCTTAAGAGCTTCTAAGGTGATTTCCTTTTGAGCTAAAACTTTATGGCGATTTTCTAGCTGTGTGATTTGTCTGTCTATCTCCTGAGCTTGCGCTTGTAATCCTTTTTGCTCTGTTTGAACAACTACCAAATCTTGAAAAAGCTTCTCCCTAGCGCCACCAGATGTATTGCTATCAAGATTGAGTTGTGCAAGAGTATCTTCAGCTATGGGTCGTCCCAAAATAGCCTGACCTCGTTGTGTTAGGGCAACTTTTGCTGCGTCTCGTCTGGCTCGTTCTCTAACCACTGTAGGATTGGCTGGCAAGAACTTTGATTCTAAAACAACGAGGGCAGAATTGGCTTCATTATAGGTTTGCAAATATTGCTGAAATAGCTGATCCGATTGGAGGGCAAAGGCATCAGCGGCTTGCTGAGAGGATAAATTTAAATTCGTGGATAGTTGTTGCAGACGAGCGTTAGCTTGCTGCTGTTGAGAGATAACCTCAGCTCGGTTCTTGCGAAGCTCTTCAATATTAGTTGAAAGACTTGTTACTTGCTCATTACCGCTCAATCCCGAACGAGCTTTGTAGGTAGAAAGTTTAGCCTGAGCAGCTTCTAACTTTTTCTGAGAACCAATCAGTGATTCTTGCAAACCTGCATCTCGTTGAGCAATTTCTTGACGTCTGAGCTGGGCAAGTCTTTCTTGAAAGGCTTGGTAAATAACTAGGTTTTTCTTTTTAGCGTCTTCTGGAGTATCACCCTTAAACTCAAACGTTATGAGAGTAGTGTTTTGCACTAACTTGATCCGCGGACTGCCAAAGTCTTCCAAAGGCATATTCAGCTTTTTAGCTGCTGCCTTCATTACAAGCTCACTGGAAATAATAACTTTGTAAACTTCTCTTGGATCTTGGATAGCACTATTTGCGTAGGGAGAGTAGTTTTCATAGGAAGCAGAACCCACGTTTGGCAAGGTAACTCTCGCATCTGACCCTGCTCCAGGTAAAGTAAGAACCATCTCACTAGCATACTTGGGCTGGGCAATCTTCAAGTAAAATAAAACGGCTGCCCAAAGAGCTACATTGGTTGCTAAACCGACGATACCTAAGACTAAGTAATATTTCCAAGCTCCTCCTTTGCGTACTGCTGATTGAGGTACTGTTGTCTTGGAAGGGGCTGGGGATTTGGAGATGGTTAAAGAACCGTTTTTATCAAAATCCTCATTTGTCGGGAAAAGGGAGCGTTTCATATGTCTTAGGCTTAGAAGTTACGCTATTGTCATCCAGATTATTTTGCCTTGTAATTACTGATTTTAAAATCAAGAAGGCAAGGCAAATTGCAGCTTATAGAACACTTTATCGGTTTGATAAGTAAATGTTGGTGCCGCCGATTGTTGTAGTTAGGCATACCGACAAAGTTGAGCGTCAAGGTCAAATTTAACGGACAACGCTTTTAAGTACGATAGTAGCAGGTCTATATCGGCAATAAGTTTCCATTGGTAAAGGCAAATATTCTTAGAAAAATTATACCAGGTAGAAAGTTTTTCGCCATTGGGCGATCGCAAACTTTGCCGCATTTTATCTCTTGAACCTTAACTTCGCCTGCTTGCTCCACTTAGCGCCTTTTTCAAAAAAAAACTATTTGGGAAAAGCTTACCTTTGTGTTGGCTCTAGGAGCTTGTTTGCTTGGATGGATTGACTATTTACATCCTTTTGGTAATTACCGTACTTTTGCTCACTCAGTCTAATATAGCAAACTGATCTGTCTATCAGTCTTGAGGATGATTAAATTGATTTTCAATTCTGAGAAAGGTCAGCCGTTTATTCAAGTTATGATTTTTACTTATTGGCTATAGCCCAAGTAGGGCAAGGGTTTCAGCGCGGTAGGGTTCTGTTTTAGAGGTTAATATTTTAATGTAGTGTGTAGCAATAGATGCCCAAATATATAAGCATAGTGTTGGAGTACAAGCGATCGCGCAAAAAAAAGATTCACAAAAAATTTGTACAATTAGTGGGCAACTTTACCGAAAATTTATAAAACATAAGTGTTTTTGTGAATAGTATAAACACTTGTTTTTTAATAGCGATCGCTTTAGCGTAAATTCGTGACAGCCAAGACAGCAATAATAACAAAAAGCGATCGCCTTTTTGAAGCGATCGCATACCAGCCAATATTCCACTATAGCCTTTAACTATTCGGTCGTTGTAGGATTGTCTCCGCAACGCGCCGCTTGGCTTTGGGGTCGATACCAATCAGACGCACGTACTCCCCAGTATGTTCAGCCAAACATTCTTCTAAAGCAGCGATGGCATCCGTCGCCTGAGTAGCCTGAATTGGGGCGCAACTTTGCCAAGATTGGGTAGAAAAGCGCCGCTTATCCGCATATTCTGCACCAATGCGATATCCTTGTGCGAGTATCTGGCGTACCTGCTGCTGAGTATCTGAACTTAGTTTGGTACTTTGTTGACCGTTGCTGGTGTGACCATTACCCAAATTAGACTCATGAGAGTGCGTTGGTTCGTTCGCTAACTCATTACGGACGACTGTCTTCCGGTTTTCTTTGGGTAGAGTTGTCACCTTATTAGCATCTGCAACCTCTTGATTAACCGGATTAGGCGATCGCCGCCCGGTATTGTACTCTTCTACCAAGCGCGTATTCTGCACTCGCTGCTGTTCGTTAACCATCACGTTGCCAAATTCAATTAAACGAGACAGGCGGAAATCCGGCTTTATAAATGTGGGTGGCCCCTCAACGCTGTTCACCACCCTAGAGGAAACGCGGCTAATCCCTGTTTGGTGAATGAACTGGCGAATTTGTTCGTCGTAAATGCGCGATCGCACTGCACTAAAAAAGTCAATCGCTTGATTGGGAAAGCTATCTACTAACTGTTCTATCTCACTACGAGACAATCCATCTTTCTCAAAAATGCCGCCGATGATACCAATCTTGTCGTCTCGGTCGGGTTCCCAGTAGAATTTGTCCATCCTACCATCCCGAATCAAGGGCGCGTATAGCGTAGATAAGTCATTGCCTGTGACAATTATGGGTACGCGGTGCAGGGGTGTTGAGTCATAACTCCCTGGAAGTTGCACATCTGTAGGGTTATCGGCAATATTCATCAAGGTGCCATTCACCAACTGCGTATTCACAGTATATTGGGTGCCTTGGTCGAAGCGTCCCGCCCCTGCATCAAGATCGTTGATCATCAGCACGCACATTTTACCGCGCACTTTAATGAATTCTGCTGCTTCCCGATAGCGCAAGCGAATTAAACGTCCGGGATCTCCAGCATCAGGACTTTCCAATTCTCCAGCTGACATATGGACAGCATCGATGCCCATCTGCTCGAATACTAACTCGCATTGAAAGGATTTGCCTTCTCCCTTGCGTCCATGAATTCCCAGAATTAGAGGAACTCGTACTCCAGGGAGGTCAAGATAATTTTTGGTGATGTGAACCGCAAGTTTATCTAAAAAGCGGGGAGAAATGTAGTATGTCATCGGTCTGTTGTTGGCGATCGCGCAAGATGCTTATTGTTAAGATTTTATTACAAAAGCTCGTTTATAAACGCGCGATCGCCTTTAAATTTGAACGGCTTCGAGTTAATGGAACTAAGGCATTGAAATGGTGGGAAGATGCCGTACAAGAAGAACGGCGAGAGATGGCGGAGAACCTGGTCATCGTTCGATTTGGTTCGCTGGATGAGGAACTAAGTAGCGCGATCGCGCTAATGTTACAGTTACCCACAGAAGAATTGACTCGTCTGTTGCTGACTCTTTCTCGCGAGGAGTTATTGGAACGGTTTGGCGGAGGTTCTAATTAGTCGGTGAATGCGATCGCGTTTATTGAACCGCATTAGCCATGCGCGTTAGCTCTTTAGACGCTAAGGGCGCGAAGGAAGAAGGGTAAAGGCTAAGACTTAAAATACTCAAAATAGATAGTTGAGTCACACTCTAATCTATCAAAGCCTCCGATGGGAAGACTTTTAATTTCTTCCCACTCTCTATGTATTTTATTGCGGTTACGAACAATTATTTCTGGTATTTTATCCCTAGTGGTCTGTCAACAAGGAATTGACGGATATAACCGCTTCAATTTAATCCGGGCATCTTCGGTCGTAAATCGCCAATCTACAGGAGAAGAATTTTGATTTCGGCGTTGTTC
>NZ_JAMPKJ010000101.1 GCF_039962115.1 Funiculus sociatus GB2-C1
ATCTAAACGGGCTGAGCATGATTTCTATGACCAGATTTGGTTCTCTCGCATCCGTTCATTAACCTGTCACCCTTGATCTACCAAGCATCTACAAAGATGTGTCAGGCAGTCAGTCTCTCATCTCTAGCAGATTTCACTCGATTGAACTTGCCTGTGCTAGCCTTCGGTTCCACTGAATTATCCGCTTGTGACAATCAAAGGGCGGAATGTGGGATCTAGGAGCGCTCGTAAAAAAAATCGGGGCAGTTCTAGAAAAAATCCTAGAATTGCCCCGACTAGAGATTTTAGATTTTATCTAAAATCCTTGCCTTGAAAATTGACTACGCGATCGCTGCCATTTTCACATCATTATTTGCCAGCACTTCTTGCAGTTCATCCGCATCTACAGTTTCTTTTTCAATCAGCATTTGTGCTAACTGATCTAGAATGTGACGGTTATTCAGCAACACATCTTTAGCGCGGCGATAGGCTTGATCTACCAAGCTGCGGACTTCATTATCAATGGTGGCAGCAGTTTGCTCAGAGAAATCGCGTTCGGCGGCGATGTCGCGACCCAAGAACATATTGCCTTGCTGACGACCTAGAGCAACTTGACCCAAGCGATCGCTCATACCAAACCGCATCACCATTTGACGCGCCACACGAGCCACCTGCTGCAAGTCATTCGATGCACCAGTTGTCACCTCTTCCTCACCGAAGATGATTTCTTCAGCAATTCGACCGCCCAAAGCTACCGCCATCTGATTTTGCAGATATGAGCGGCTGTACAGACCAGAATCCATCCGGTCTTCACTCGGTGTAAACCAAGTCAAACCACCAGCACGACCGCGAGGGATAATGCTGATTTTCTGCACTGGGTCATAATCTGGCATCAACGCACCAACTAGCGCGTGACCAGCTTCGTGATAAGCAACCAAAGTTTTGCGCTTCTCGCTCATCACCCGGTCTTTCTTCTCAGGGCCAGCCAGCACCCGGTCGATGGCATCATTGATTTCATCCATCGAGATTTCCGTCAGACTGCGACGAGCCGCCAAAATTGCTGCTTCGTTCAGCAGGTTGGAAAGGTCAGCGCCTGTGAAGCCTGGGGTACGACGGGCAATCTTCTCCAGATCAACATCCTTCGCCAGCGTCTTACCACGAGCGTGAACGTTGAGAATTTCCAAACGACCAGCGTAATCAGGGCGATCTACAACCACCTGACGGTCAAAGCGACCCGGACGCAGCAGTGCTGCATCTAGCACGTCTGGGCGGTTCGTAGCAGCAATGATAATAATCCCAGTATTGCCCTCGAAACCGTCCATCTCGGTCAGCAACTGGTTGAGGGTTTGTTCCCGCTCATCGTTACCGCCGCCTAAACCTGCACCCCGTTGACGACCAACGGCATCAATTTCATCGATGAATACGATACAAGGAGCATTTGCTTTGGCTTGTTCAAACAAGTCGCGCACGCGAGATGCACCGACACCGACGAACATTTCCACAAACTCAGAACCAGAGATGGAGAAGAAAGGTACGCCAGCTTCCCCAGCTACAGCACGAGCCAGCAAGGTTTTACCAGTTCCCGGAGGGCCAACTAGCAGCACGCCTTTGGGAATTTTGGCACCAATGGCGGTGAAGCGGTCGGCGTTCTTGAGGAAGTCTACAACTTCGTTCAGTTCCAGCTTGGCTTGGTCAATTCCGGCAACATCCCCAAAGGTTACTTGGGTTTGTGGTTCCATTTGCACTCTGGCTTTGGATTTGCCAAAGTTCATGGCTTGAGAGCCTGGGCCACTTTGGGCGCGGCGCAGCAAGAAGAACAATCCCACCAGAAGCAGAATTGGGAAAAACAAACTGCTTAAGATGCGGAACCAGAAGCTTTCATCACTTTGGGGCAAAACTGCAATGTCAACATTTTTACTGGTCAGAATGTTGATCAGGTCTGGATCGTTGGGCAGGTTGACTACAACCTTGTCGCCGCTTTGAGCTGTGACAAGCGCTTTGGTGCGGTCAGCACTTAAGCCAACTCTCTCGATCCTGCCTTCTTGAACTTCCTCAATCAGTTTGCTGTATTTCCAGGTCTCCCGACTCTGGGGTTGTTTTTCTAAAAATGTTGTTCCTAAGGCGATGACAACTATCGCTAGCAGTGCATACAGCCCTGCGTTTCTCCACCGCTTATTCACGCTTATTCCTCCTAAGCTTTAGGATGTGATTGGATTTTTATTTGTATTAACTAATGTTAACCTTTCTCAGAATCTCTTGACACATTTTAGGTACATTAGCCTGCAAAATAGGATTTCCCAAAGGTCGTCCCTACTACTTTGATACTAACCAACCCGGTAAGATTTCAGGACTTGTGGCTGCGATCGCTTTGGTGGAGGCGACGCAATTGCTCTAGGCTGCTGTGAGTTGGATCGTAGGTAATCTGGCTTTCTGTGGTGATAACGGTATGGATGGGAACGACTTCCACGACGCTATTGCTATAAGCCACAGCAGACAATCCCTTTACCCACTCGGCATCGAATGCGACTTCCCCCACTGGTTGATTCTGACTCACCAGCCAATTAATCAGTTGCGATCGCATGATTCCCGGCAAAATCCCATCGATTGGCGGTGTCCACCACTTCCCATCCCGCCATCCCCAAAGATTCCCCGTGCTGGTTTCCAGCCAATTTCCCTGCTCGTCAACTAATATCGCTTCTTGTGCGTCAAATTTCTTGGCTTTGTTCATTGCCAGCCACGCAGCTAGGTAGTTACCAGTTTTATGCTGTGGCAATGACCGCTCAATAACCCCACCACCTGGGGTTAGGCGGGGTTCTATAAGTAAAGCGCCTATACCACATTTTTGTCGTTGTGTCAAATCAGTAGGTAAGAATCGCCCAGTAATCCACTCGCGCCCATCCGGAAAGATGGTGATTCTGAGGATGGGAAAGTGTTTTGTTAAAGTTTCTGCACCGTAGCGCGATCGCTCCCAGTCTGGTTGTTGCCAACCAAGCGCCAGCAAACTCGAACGAATGCGATCGCAGTGTCCATTCCAGTTAGTCAATGGGTTATCCAACGACTGATAAACCCGCAGCGTGGAAAAAACTGTAGCACCGTACAGCAACCCCGGATCGTCAATGGCTAATTCCAGAGTTCCAGATTGAATCAGGTTGCCGTTGTACCAGTACAATTTAGGACTCTCCCGGCGTTGCAATCAGGTGTAGATGTCAAAATTATCACTAGAAAGCTGACCCAATAACGCTAACTTAGAATCAAGCCAATCGTCAGTAAACCAGCCATAAGGCAAGACATCTCCGACTGCTTCGCAATTTATCCCCATAACCCAAATGTGTGCAACTTTGGTAAATATAGGAATCGAGGCGAGTTCATCTTCGCTAAGTTTGCGGATAGTTTGATAACCGTCTAAAAAAGGCTTTCTTACTTCACTGTTCATCTTCCAAGCATAGGTTACGTGCATAAACTTGCCGATGTCAAAGGCACGCCAGCCATAGCCGCATTGATCAAAGTCAAACAAAGTTGGTTCATCGGTTTCGGTAAAGTGAGCATTTCCCGAATGAACATCACCCATACAAATTCCATAGACGGGTGCTGAAAGAGGTAGCTTTAACACCTCTAGCTGCATTTTGATTTTCTCGGTTTGTTTTTGGAGATCATCGAGATCATCGGCTCTATCTTTAAAAAGAGGTGCAATTATATTTAGCGATCGCTCTAGCAGGTACTCGTAATTTAAAGCGGGACGATTAAAACGACTTTTAAAGTCGTCCGTCGCTAAATGAATATTTGCCAGCACCTCTCCCAGCCGTCGGCTTTGTTCGCTATTGAGCTTCTCATTCACCGCCCTACCTGGTGCGTAGGAAAATAAAGTAGCATAGCGCCTCCCCTCCGGTGCTTCAATTGCTTGGGTGAAACTGCCTGAATTGCTTTGGAGGGGGTACGCGACTGGCATTTTATGATTATGCAGAAACGCCAGCAGTTCAACTTCAAAATTAATAGCTTCTAAAGTTCTCCACCCTCTGCGATAAACTCGCAAAATATATCTGTCTCGAGCTGTTGCTACCAGATAAGTATCGTTAAGACCTCGTTTATACAATCGGCACGATAGGGGTTTTTCGATCTGATAGTTACATAATACGTTTTCAATTAAAGCTTCGCCTGATGGTATGGAATGAATCACAGGTATGAAAGCAGAACACATAAAATCATTTGCTTATTTTTATCGCCAGTTCGCTACATTTATTTTTAACTCCGCGATCGCACTCCCACCACAGCACAATGCGATCGCATGACAAATTATTTAACCAACCAAAGAAGTTCTAACTAAACTAGCGATCGCCGCAGCTAACTTAGCTGGCTCCACTGGCTTAGCTATGTGTCTGTGGAAACCTAGCGAAATAGCACGCTGAGAGTCTTCGCTCCTAGCATACGCCGTCACAGCCACAGCAAGAATATCTCCTCCTCGCTCTGGCTCCAAGGCTCTAATTTTGCGGATCAGCGTGTATCCATCCTCACCGGGCATCCCAATATCACTCACCAAAACATTTGGCTTCAGCTGTTGGAGTGCCTCAAATGCCTCGGTTGCTGATGCAACTGCCCTCACCCTAGCGCCATACTGTTCAAGGGCTATGGTGAGAAAATCTCGGCTATCAGGCTCGTCATCGACAACCAGCACTTGCAAACCATCAAGTACAGCACTGATGATTGCATCAGGAGTGGGTGGGGCTTCTTGCTCAGTTTCCACTTCATGCCCAGGCGCTAACAGCCCGTTCCCGTGAGTCGTAATTATCAGGGGCAGCTGCACTGTAAAAATTGCCCCCAGCCCCTCGCCTGGGCTGTCAACATGGACAGTTCCGCCATGCAGTTCTGCCAGGTGACGCACAATTGCCAAACCTAAACCAAGTCCGCTATGCGATCGCGTGCTGGTACTATCAGCTTGGCGGAAGCGCTCAAAGACATAGGGCAGAAAGTCAGCGCTAATTCCTTTCCCCGTGTCACTTACGCGGATCTGGGTGTGGGAGTCACTGCACTCCAGCCTTATTTCCACCTTTCCCCCTTCAGGAGTGAACTTGATGGCATTGGAGAGCAGATTCCAGACAATCTGCTGCAAGCGGTTTGGATCGCCTGACACCAAGCCTACTGAAGGATCTAGTACCGACTCAAGTTGAATGTTCTTAGCGCCAGTGGCTAGCTGCACCGTTTCAATAGCTGCCTGAATGATTGGTATCAGCTTAACTGGGCAAACCTGCAAAGACAACTTGCCTCTAATCAGGCGCGAGACATCGAGAAGATCCTCAATTAGCTCTGAGAGTAACTTGGCGTTGCGCTCAATTGCTTCCAGTGCGCGAGCCGTAGTCACTGCGTTTAACTTCTGAGCGCGAAGCATCCGAGACCAGCCAAGAATGGGGTTGAGTGGCGATCGCAACTCATGAGAAAGTACAGCTAAGAAATCATCCTTCATGCGGTTAGCTGCCTCAGCCTCCCCACGAGCCACTTGTTCGCGAACCAACAGCTCGGCGCGTTCTTCCTCCCTCCGCTTGCGCTCTAGTTCTGCTGTCGCACGGGTAGCAAAGATTGTTAGTAGCGATTCTGCAAGCTGGGTATTTTCCAACGGTTTTCTAGCCATCACCCCAAGCAATCCCAGCACGCAGCCTGTGGAATCTAGAAGTGGAGCTGCGATATAGCTGTCCACTTCCATCTGTGCCAGCAAATGATTATCAGGAAAGTGCGCTTGAATGCCACGGGGATAATAGCATGGCTTCCCCTGCTGAATGACTTGTTTGCAAGGTGTATTCAGCAAGGAATATTCAATGTTGTCTACCATCTCATAGTCCGCACATAGAGCAATAGTGCTAATTTTTCCCCCAGCCAGTTCCCCCAGAAAAGCGTAATCAACACCCAATGCCTTTGTGAGGTGTTGCACCAGTGAGTAGAAAAACGCCTCGCCTGTCGCTGCGGAAACTCCCTTAGTCACCTCGATGAGGGCGGCATCCATCTGAGCAATTTTGCGAGCCGCCAGCCGCAACTCTAACTCATCAACGACTATAGCCGCTAGGTCGGTAAGGCTTGCTCGCTGCTCGGCACTCAGTTCATGGCGCGGCTTGCTGTCAAGAAGACATAAAGTGCCAAGATTATAGCCATCCTTGTCAATCAGTGGCGCGCCTGCATAGAAGCGAAGGCCCGGTTCGCTAAGCGCAAAGGGCATACAAGCGAAGCGTGGGTCTTTTCTGGTATCCGGAACGACTAAAACATCGTCACACAAAACTGCGAAGCTACAAATTGTTGATTCCCGACTGACTTCGCGAGAGTCAAAGCCATAGGAGGATTTAAACCAGGCTCGAAATTCGTCAACTAAGGAAACTAGGGTAATTGGCACGTCAAAAAGACGAGCCGCGAGAGCTGTGATGCGGTCGAAGCTCTCTTCAGGAGGTGTATCGAGGATATTGTATCGCCGCAGTGCCTCTAGGCGTTGTACTTCGTTGGGCGAGATAGGCGCAGTGGTCAATATTACCTCCAGAAGACACTCCTGAAATACAGTTGCGACTATGATAGTTTGGCGCTTACCTGTGGAAGAGTATCGTATTTAGATTTAATTGAATTTTATGGCATTCTCAAGTCAAACGGAGAAACTAATCACAATCAAGGCAATATATACATTAATTTTTGGCGCTATTAGAAAATTCTCTAGTGCGATCGCGTTCTTTTCCCCAACTCCGGGGGAACATACTTGACATGAGCCACGCCTATTTGTGGCATCCAGGGAGCCGCAATCGGGGACACTCAAGCTAAGAAAGCGCCACAAGGCGTAAACAAAGATGCGATCGCGAAGCGTATGCGCGTTAGCGCTACTCGCGCCCGATCCGGCTGGAAAATTCCCCTTGACTATCCTCAACTGAAACTCATAATAGATCGAGTATTATCTGTTGAATAAGTATTCACAGTCTGGGTCAAGACGGAAAGGTTGAGGTGGCATGGATCGGGAAAAAGAGAAATGGTTTCAAGTTGCTTTGCGACTTCGAGGTTCGGTAATTTCAGCAGTTTTACCTAGAGTAATATTGTGTGGAACATTTGGTTTTTTTGTTGCCCTACTTCACAAATTTGGAGTATCGGTATCAATGCCATTTCTGAGTGCATTAATCCCCAATATTGTCTTAGGCTTATTACTGGTCTTCCGAACAAATACAGCTTACGAGCGATTTTGGGAAGGTCGCAAAGCTTGGGGTAGCATAGTTAACTCTGTCCGTAACCTATCTCGTCAAATTTGGGTATCAATTGACGAAAAGGAACCAAAAGATAGAGAGAACAAAATTTCCGCCCTGCGATTATTGATTGCTTTTGCGATCGCTACTAAGTTGCATCTCAGAGCCGAGCCTGTAAACAGCGAGTTAGAGCCATTTATGTCACAATCTCGCTATTTTAAGCTAAAAACGATGAACAATCCACCGCTAGAGGTTGCCTTCTGGATTGGAGATTATCTACAGGATCAGTATAACCATAAACACCTCAATGCTCACCAGTTAACTGCTCTACAAAGTTTGATAAATATCTTAGTAGACAATTTAGG
This sequence comes from Funiculus sociatus GB2-C1, assembly GCF_039962115.1. Lineage (NCBI taxonomy): Bacteria > Bacillati > Cyanobacteriota > Cyanophyceae > Coleofasciculales > Coleofasciculaceae > Funiculus > Funiculus sociatus. The sequence continues at coordinate 7,538 of NZ_JAMPKJ010000101.1, forward strand.
AGCCTGCGAACGCATTCTTAGAACACCTATCCCTATTGCTTATGCTATCCATTTGAAGCAATTGTTGTTGCTTTATTGTTTAGCATTGCCATTTCAAATGGTTAAAGATTTAACTTGGTGGACTGGGCCAATTGTGGCTTTGATTAGTTTCACTTTGTTTGGTATTGAAGAGATTGGCATTGAAATTGAAAATCCTTTTGGTCACGATGCTAACGACTTGCCCTTGGATGCGATTTGTGCAACCATGAAACGAAATATTGAAGATTTAATCTCGCTTGCTCCTAGTGTTCGCGATTGGAACAAAACAGGAATAGAGCAGATGGAATAGGTACATTAAGGATAAGCGATCGCCATATGCGATCGCTCTAACTATATATACAAATTTTTTCTATTAGCTAATGTATATTGACGTACAAGACAGTCTTGAATACCATCTAATAAATAAATTTCGCGAGGGCGGTAGTCGCAACCAATGGAGCTGCACGATAAGTTCGGCATTGAACACACCACGATTCAGGTAGAAACGGGTAATTTTATGCGGCATTGCGGCCAAAAGTCTTGTTGTGAGGAGCGAACATAGACGTAACTATCTTAGCCAGGAAGCGATCGCTTCTTTGACAGAAGGAGAGCTGGGAACGCACAGCAGAGTAGAGAAATCAATGCTTAAGTGAAGGCAGTAGCTCGTTATACGGCACTGAGCCGACAATTGCATAAGTCACTTGCTCAGAAAAATGCTGATTCCTTTTCATCAGCCAGACCAGCATATTGTTCATAAAGGAGTATTTCCTCAAAGACTTTATCCGCAAGGCAGCGCGGATATCCTCCTCAAAACAGGTTTCGTAAAGACGTTGCCAATTCTCGGCTGTCTTTTCTGGACTGCTACTCATATTGATAGCTTGCGTAACATGTAAACCACTGAGAATGGCATTGGCAATTCCCTCCCCAGTCAGAGGGTCTGTCAGATTGGCAGCGTCGCCAATTTTCAGGATTTTTCCATCGCTAACTCTGTTCCCTTTGAGAGCAGTTGCTAGAGGATACGCTTTAGGTTTTTGCTTACTAACAATTTTGCTTAACAGTTCCTTCATTTGCTCGTTACGCTGAACGAATTCGTCAAAAATCCGAATAATGTTTTTGTTCATTTTCTTGTATTCATCTATCCATATACCCACTCCAACATTGAGTTTCACCAATCCAGCTTTTATATCCACTGGAAATATCCAACCGTATCCGTTAACTCCAAGAGACTTGTCAAAGTAAATTTGAGCCAGTGAAAGGTAGGCTTGAGGGAAGTCTTCTGACTTGACTATCCAGTAAGCTCTGATAGCGATCGCATTTGCGTCGCCTGCATAGACTCCGCGTGCATCTATGATGAAATCAAAATCGTTGTGCAGCTCCTGATGGTGGCGGTCGATGTTGGAAATCCTTTGGGTACTTGGCACACACCCTGCGTTTATAGCTCGTTCATAGAGTAGATTGTCAAATACAAATCTGGGGATGCAATACCCTTCAAGCTCAGTGGTCTGCATATGGTAATTTCCGTTGGAAACTCCAAGCACAAGCCCATTGATAGGCGTAAATTCGGATACCTTGCGTTTGATATCCTGCGGGTAGATACCCATTGTGGACAATGCCTGGACTGACTGAAGACTGACTCCGTCTCCGCAGATTTTGTCTCTAGGAAAGCTCTCTTTGTCGATGAGGGTTACTTGATGCCCGCTTTTAGCAAGATGGTATCCTGCTGAGCATCCTGCTGGGCCTGCCCCAATAACAGCGATTTTGGACATAACTATGAGCCTCTTGCGACTTTATGTAGCGTTTCAGGTTGGTGCTGAGGGTAAAAGTACGGAAGAAATACATCCTAATTCTAGGGTCTGACTGTTCAAACCGATGCGATCGCTACACAAGCAGTTAGCAGTAGCGAAGACGAGCCATCACCAGACGATTTAAAAAGAAAAAGAACGTCGAGCCACCACCCAGACTGATGAGTTGTCTCGCGATTCCTTGAACTTCCTTTTGTCTTCCCACTTTCTCATCTGCTAGATAAATGCCCAACAAGGCATGATTAATCATCTGATGAAAATTTGTATTGGGTAATTGAGCAACACTTTCCTTAGCCTTATTAACAAAGTGTGTAAACCGCTCCGTCATTTCATCTTTGTTCTTATAGTAAGAACAAAAATTTAGATCGCCGCCGAGGCTATCTTCCTCTTGATCTATAAGGTAATCTAGTAAAATATGTAGTCCTTGTATCCAGGGAAAATAACCATTTTTTACTTTCTGAATTAATTCTTCTGAACAATCTTCATGGGAAGCATAGGCGATAAGACAAAAAATTCCAAGGGTTGAGCCAGCACAGGCCGAAAATTCATACCAGCTCATCTCAGGAAGGTTTTCCTGATGCGATTTAAACCAAGCTTTTAGACGTGGAATGCGCTCTTCAACTTGTACATGCTTATGGACTTGTAAATCGCAATAATAACTGGCTAATTCATGAAGAGCTGAAGATATTTTTGGATAAGCTGGAAGCTGCTCCAACACAGTTTGACAAGTTTCAACCAGTTGTCTTAAATAGCCTCCATCCTCCTGCTCCTTACGAAAGCGATAATAATTTGTGCATTCTGCTCCTGGAGTTAAGGCATGAAAGATGGATTCATGAAGAGCGCGAAAATCCTTAGGATCGAGTGAGGTACTTCGGTCACACAAATTATCTAAATAATCGCTAATTGTTTGATAAGCAACAATAAAACGAATTGTTTCATCGCTGTGGTTTTTAGCTAACAATCCATAGATGGCACCTCCTGCACAGTGAAACGTTTTTGTTTCGATACTCATTAATGCTTGTTTGCGAAGTTCTGGATTGGGAATTTGATTGGCTCGTTCTTTCCATTCCCCTAAATAGCGATGAACGGCTGGAAGTACATTGCGGTAAATTCCTGACATCAACGTCCAGGGGCGAGTCGGAATTGTTATCAACTCAGTCATGGGACTATTTTCCTAATTAGTGTTGTCAAGAAATACCTTGAAGAAGCAGTATCTATGCTCCTTCGGTTTCACTATAAGAGGTTGTAAATGCGATCGCGTCTGCCTAATGGCGTGATAATTATTTTTTCTAATTCCCTATTGTTAATCTGTTAACAAGTCGGGAGAAATGAGTTGTTTTTGGATGGCTAAGACAGCTGCTTGAGTGCGATCGCGTACCTCCAGCTTCTTCAAGATGGAATGGACGTGAACTCTGACAGTACCAGGGGCAATATAGAGAAGGTCTGCAATTTCCTGATTGCTCCGTCCGGCTGCAATCATTGCCAAAATTTCCTGTTCCCGCCTTGTGAGCGGATTTTCAGGTAATTTTTCAGCCTCTGATGGCGTAGAAGTAGGTTGTGCGTGCATAAAAGTAGATTGAATCTCTATGGTTGCTGCTTCGTCCCACCAGGAAGCTCCCGCTGCTACAGAACGGATCGCTAAGATTAGAAGTTCTGCCCTAATACCCTTGAGGCAGTAGCCTTTGACACCGATTTCAATTAACTTAGCAATCAGAGGTTTTTGGAAACGAGATGTTAAAGCTAGGATAGGTAGCTCTGGGCGTTGCTGCTTAAGTTGTTCACAAGTCTCAATACCACCAATTCCCGGCAATCCTACATCAAGTAGCACAATATCGAGTGGCTGTTGAAGAGCTAATTCTATAGCTGTCTCACCGTCTTCAACCTCAGCGACGACTTCAAATCCAGGTTCCTGTTGCAACCGCATAGACAAACCGAGGCGAAACAGTTCGTCATCTTCAACAAGCAAAATCCGTAGTGCATTTGAGGTCATCTTTACCAGACACAAGCAGCTAAAGCCGCATACAGGGGCAAAACTAGAAAGAGTGTGTCAAAATCATGCCAAATCACCTTATAAATCTTGCATTAAAAAGCTTTCGCTTCACAAGAAAACAACAGCCGACTCCGGAGCCGGCTGTTACGGATGTATTAGGCATGATCTAGCTAACTCTCAATATGAAGCACCGATATGGCGGCTTATTGTCATTTCCATGAAGCTTCTGTGTTAACTAATCTCATCCAAGTGTGATGACAATTGTTTTGAGCGTTGATGCACAGGTAATCTGAATCCAAACGAAGCACCGCGTTGCGATCGCGAAGTAGCCTCTGAGGAGAAACGATTTTTGCCCCAGACTGTACCGCCGTGGGCTTCGATAAGCTGTCGAGTTAAGTATAACCCCAGCCCAGACCCCATAGATTGGCGATCGCTATGTCCCTGGTAAAAGCGCTCAAACAAGCGCGGGAGTTCATCCGGTGTTATTCCCCGCCCATTATCAAGAATCTTCACCACCTGATAGTTAAAGTCAGATTCTAAAAGAATTTCCACTTTACCACCACGAGTGCAATTGTTAATTGCATTCGTCAACAAGTTGCTAAAGACTCGCTGTAGTTGTAGTGCATCCCCATTTACCCAGAGAGGGCGAGCGTTGGATTCTCCAAAAGTGAGGTTAATTTCCACTCGGCGCTTTGCGGCTAACTCTGATACGGTGACGATCGCTTCCTCAGCTATAGCAACTAGATCAACAGGTGCCAGTTTTAATCTGACTCCCTCTGTATCGTTGCGATAAACATCCAACAGCGTCTCTATTAGCTCAAGTGAGTTTTCATGGCTCCGAGCGATCGCTGAGAACACTTTTTGCTGTGCGACTGTTACTGCACCATACTTTTCTTGCTGCAACGAGTTCAATGTCTCAATTGCTCCCAGGAGCGGTGTTTTCAGGTCGTGGGTTAACGTTGACACGAAATCCTCCCGCGCACTAGCTAACTGCTCTTGTGCCTGTAGCTGCGCTTTGTGTCGCGCGATCGCTTCCTCATGACGCAAATTGCGATCGCTCAACCAACCTGTGACTATAAGTGCCAGCGCCATCAGCAAGCGGTTCATCAGGCTTGAGGAGTTCATCCATTCTGCTTTAGGGATGAACAGATTCAAAAGGGTTAACCCTGTTCCCATCACCGTAGCTTGAACTGTTGCCGAGCGACTCAGGCGTGAAGAAGCCAACAAAATCGGTCCGGTATAGAGGAAACCCAAGGCATAAGGGGGTGGAGTAAAAAAATCTAAGACGACAATAATTGCGAATAACCCAACAATCAGCCAGACCCTCGTGAGGTGCTGCTCCTGAAGCCTAGGCATTTTAAAAATTGCTCTTAATCGCTGTAACATTGCAAGCCAATTTAATTTGAACTACTAATAGATACATAATAAAAGTAGATTTAATTCTATCTTAGGCAAGAAATAAGTGTTTAGTTACTATTTATATCTAGAGATATAAATAGTAACTAAACTTGCTAAACATCATTCTATTCTAAATTTTAGATTAATACATTTAATTCCAGCCTAAACGCATAACTATATCTTGATTTTAGCGATGAGATGAATAATGATTAAGTTATTGAACTCAAAAATGATTTGTTTTTTTCATAACTTGTTGGATAACTGAAGTAGTAGTCAAAGCTGAGCAACTTACAATTGTGAGTGTCTAGATATTTGTAGAAATAACTAATTATTTCAGCTTACTCCATTTCTTTTCAGAATTAAGAACATTTCTTGAACAAGATTGATGCTTTTAGGAGGTATTTATGAATCAACCCAATTCAAAGAGTAAAAAATCAGGTGGGTTAGCCGGCGCTATTTGTGGAACCTTACTCATTGGTTTACCAGCAATTCCTTTAGCGGCATCGGCAATGCCAGTTTCCAAGGTCAACCCCTGCCCTGGTGTTTATTACGAAGAACCCTTTAATAGGACACACTTAGTTCCCCAGGGATGTCCGCCTAATGCTGCTACACAGCGTGTTCAAACAGGTGGAATTCCTAACAGAGCAGTTACCACAGACCGGGAGGTTTTCATTAAACCTATGGCCCCCGCACCAGCTCCAGTGGGTGTTATTCAACCGCCTTTACCAGAGACTCGTAGTAATGCAATCGCTCTTGTCACACCTATTAATGGAAAGGTAGATGTGAAACTGAAAAATAACACCAACGCGATTATCTCCTATGAGGCAATTGGGCATACTCAACGCCGATTTATACAAGGCGGAGAAGAAATTGTCCTGCAAGACTTGCCAACCCCGGTGACTATCACAACGGTTCGTCAGGATAAAGGGCTAGTGGATGTAGCTCCAATATCCACCTCCCAAGCAGGAATGCTAGTGATTTCCTTGGATGAATCGAGAAATTTAGACGATAACCTGGGCGCACTGAGAATTCAAAGAGATGGTCAAGTCTTTTTGAACTAGCACAAGTGAAGCTTGTGTGAGCAGTTGATAGCGGTTGAAATAGATGCGATCGCGTCGAAGCAGTAGGAAAAGAACTACTGCACAAAGGGAGCAGCTTCTCCCTCAATAAGTACCGATGAATAGAGAATTTAAGGAGATTTTTTCAATGAATAACAGATTTAATGAAGTCCAGGTTGCCAGTTACGCATCTGTCCGTCCTAACGGCTTTGCTCAAGCATTGTCGAACGCCAAAGGAACAGCAATCGGCCTGGCGTTCCTTGCTCTGCTTCTTCCGGCTTGCACCACTAACGATCCAAACGCAGGTGGCCCTACAGCTCAGACTAACGTCACTACAGAGGAAGTTGCTGAAGAAACAAACGAACTCCTTGGCAAAAGTGTAACTGTCAGAAGCGAAGTTGGAGAAAAAGTTGGTGCCAATTCCTTCACAATTACTGATGATGAGCTTTTCGGTAATGACCAAGTTCTGGTTATTAATGCTTCAGGAGCGCCCACAGTTCTCCCTGATGACATCGAACTTCAAGTGACAGGAAAGGTTCAAAAGTTTATAGTTGCTGATGTCGAGAGAGAGTTTAACTTAGACTTAGAACCAGAGGTAGAGGTTGAATACAAAGACAAACCAGTAATCATTGCCCAATCAATTGCTCTAGCGCCTAAACCGGGTGAAGTGACCAAAAACCCCAGCGCCTTCTATGGCAAGGTTATTGCTGTGAAAGCTGAAGTCGAAGACATCATCAGTCCAACTTCGTTTAGCCTAGATGAGGATAAGCTGACCAGCACCCAAGACTTGCTGGTCTTAAATAGAACCCCAGGCCAAACCATCAACGATGGTCAGGAGGTTGTCGTAACTGGTGTACTCCGCCCCTTTGTTTTTGCAGACATCGAAAGGGACTACGATTTAAGCTGGGATTTGACTGTGCAAAGAAAGCTGGAGGCGGAATATAGCCAAAAGCCTGTACTTATTACCAACTCTGTATTCCCAGCAGCAGAAGATTAATCGGTGGGCTAAGAATGTAAGAGGAAGCAAATTGCTTTCCTCTTCCTTTTATGAACTTGATTTTAGTGAACCTGCGGCTCTCTAAAAGGAGCGATTTGCGCTTTGCGCTTTGCGATCGCTCCGTTAAGGTGACAGCAGAGTCTCCTCAAAAAGTGGCACTAGATGGTGTCATTGGAACAATACCAGTTTAGATTGAGTGCATTCCTCGTAGCTTAAGAGGATGTCTGAAAAGTCATAATCGAGACTCTTAGACGGTCGAGATCCCCCTTAAAAAGGGGGACTAAGACTTGATTCTCCCCCCTTTTCTCTAGCGCAGCGGCGCGTTAGCGCGGGGGCTGGGGGGATAAAGCTAACTTTTGACAATTCTCAGACATCCTCTAACCATCTTGATGCCCTTTTCTTACATGAAGAAGATACGGTAGTGCTCAAGATGTAATGATAGAGGAGTAGAGTTTCTTGCTGTTCTCCTCCCATGCCTGCGTGTCCCATTTGTGCGTCTTCCAAAACGGTCAAGAATGGTCGTATCCACA
>NZ_JAMPKJ010000102.1 GCF_039962115.1 Funiculus sociatus GB2-C1
AAGAACTTTGAGCGCACTCTATCTCATGCAACCACTAAGATTAACCTCTGCTTTGTCAGGCTAATGATTAAGCGGCTTGCCGCCACTTCCTGAGATCTCAAATGGGTTCTATAACACGATCGTCCAAATCAATTAGCTTCAGCTATGCTAGCGTCAAGCATTTGCCACGTCATCTCCTGACCTGCCCGTAAGGGCACAAGTCCGGATTCAGTAAATGGCACTTCATCAGGAACGCGCCAGGTCGTTCTGGTCAAGGTAATCTGTTCGGTATTGCGCGGAAGTTGATAAAAATCTGGTCCATAGAAACTGGCGAAAGCTTCAAGTTTATCGAGTGCATCAACGCTCTCAAAAGCTTCTGTGTATAACTCCATCGCGTGCAGAGCCGAGTAGCAACCCGCACAGCCACAAGAACTTTCTTTGCCATTGCGGGGATGGGGAGCGCTATCGGTGCCAAGAAAAAACTTAGGATTACCAGAGGTTGCTGCTTGCAAAAGCGCCAGGCGATGCTCCTCTCGTTTCAAAATGGGCAGGCAGTAAAAATGGGGGCGAATACCACCTTGAAATAGGATATTGCGGTTAAACAATAGATGTTGTGGCGTAATCGTTGCAGCGATGTTGTTGGCAGACAGAACATACTGCACAGCATCTGAGGTGGTAACGTGCTCAAGCACCACGCGCAGGTTAGGAAATCGCTGCTTGAGGGGGATTAAATGTCGCTCGATAAACGCTTTCTCGCGGTCGAACATATCAACATCTTGATCGGTCACTTCCCCGTGCAGTAGCAAAGGTATGTCTACCTGCTGCATCGCTTCAAAGACGCGATCGCACTTACGAATGTCCGTCACCCCGAAGTCTGAATTAGTCGTTGCACCTGCTGGGTAGTACTTTACCGCTTTGACAAACTGGGATTCTTTAGCCGCGATAATTTCTTCGGGGCTGGTGTTGTCGGTGAGGTAGAGCGTCATCAGTGGCTCGAACTGTTGACCAGCTGGAATCGCTGCAAGGATGCGATCGCGATAGGCCGCAGCATCCGCTACCGAGCGTACCGGGGGCTTCAAGTTCGGCATGATGATAGCGCGGGCAAACTGACGCACCGTATGGGGCAGAACCGCTTTCAGTGCTGCACCGTCACGTAGATGTAGATGCCAGTCGTCGGGTCGGGCGATCGTAAGCTTTTGCATCTTTCAATTATAAAACTGCGAGTGCTTTAGCAAGAAAGACATAAGCTAACAACGTCCATGCACGCTGGCTGCCGAAAGATCATCGGTTTGATGCAGAACTTGTTTGCGGCAGGCGATCAACCTGGGTTTACCTACCATGAATGAATCCTTGTATTTGAAAGCTTTGCAACCATCTCTGCACGAGATGATACCTCAAGCTTACGAAACATTCGCTTTAGGGCTTGCTTCACAGAGTTTTCAGTAATCCAAAGTTGACTGCCAATTTCTGCGTTGGTTCGCCCCAATGCTACCAATTCTGCAATCTGCAACTCACGAGGTGTTAAACGATCCCTGCTGAACGATGGGTACATTGTTGCAGTACTAGGTCGCTTCACAGTTGCCAGCCAGACTGATAAATGTAGACAGATGGCACTCAAATCGACTAAGTGTTCGCTATCAAAAGCAGGCATTGTCTTTTCGCGAGTACAGCCAACTACGCCTACAATTTGACCGTGCTTGATAATTGGTCCCGCCATTACATGCCAGTGATCGGGACGAGGACAGATTAATTTCCAAGTCTTGGGCGTTGTTACTAATGCTTCATGAACGGGAGCATGCCGCTCTGTTAGATAACGCACCACAGGATTATGCTCAGTTGAGAGGGCAATTCTCAGGACTTTTTGAAGATTGCGATCGCTTGTGAGATGCTGTTCAAAGAAAAAAATTGCCGAGCGTTTCGCTGCAAAATATTCACCAATCTTGGGTGCGACATGCGATCGCAAGCCCTCTTCATCCTTTGCCTGATGAATTTCTTCAAACAAAAGCTTTAAGGAAATTGACATGGAGGAAAAGAGTACTCGATCGAGGACTATGCCTAGCGGGTTGTCATTCCTAGTATAAATATCAGTTCGCCATAAATCCCATTAGGAGATTTGATTCATGAGTTACTCGCAACAACATGTCATTGGGTTGGTCTTTTACCCCGGTATGACAGCACTCGATATCGTTGGCCCGCAAACCGTGTTTGCTACTCTGCCAGGTGTCCAAATCCACCGCATCTGGAAAACGCTAGATCCAATTCAAACAGATGATGGGATGAAAATTATTCCAGATACCACCTTTGACAACTGTCCGCCTCTAGACATCATTTGTATTGGGGGTGGCTTAGGCCAAAGTGCAGTCGTAGATGACCCGGAGATCCTGGCATTCCTGCGGCAACAGGGTAGTATGACAAAATTTATCACTTCGGTTTGCGGTGGATCTGAGTTTCTTGCAAAAGCAGGATTGCTCCAAGGGTACCGTTCTGCAACTCACTGGATGTTTCGCGAACAACTGGCAGCAGCGGGCGTTCAGGTCGGTACTGAGCGGGTGGTTATCGATCGCAATCGTATGAGTGGTGGTGGTGTTACCGCAGGAATTGATTTTGGTCTGGAGATTGCCAAAGTCCTTTATGGTGAGGAAACTGCCAAGCTGGTGCAGCTATTAATGGAGTATGACCCCGCTCCGCCATTTGATGTGGGTTCTCCCGAAAAAGCAGGTGCAGAGCTGGTGAATAAAGCAATGGTATATGCGGCTGAAGTATTCAATTTACCAGTCACGCAGGTAGCTTGAGATGATTACAAATCTAGAAAGCGATCGCGATATTGCGACCACAAGCTGGTTAAAACGCGGCTTTTACGCGATTTCCATCTTCTTTAACGTCTGCTTAATTGCTCAGGTGTTAACCGTTGGGGTTGCCTACTTCACCGATCCTAGCTGGTGGAATATTCATGTGTGGCTCGTGCGAGGGTATGGCGGGCTGTCGCTAATATTGCTAGCAGGGGCGTGGTTCGCTCCGTTCTCGAACAAAATCCGATCGCTTGCCGCTAGTCTACCCATGCTACTTGGACTACAGTTTTGCAGCATTCATCTCAAGGCTCCTCTTCATTTAGAGGTGCTTCATCCTCTGATTGGATTCACATTATTCTATGTTTCTTCAAGCCTTGTACATCGTGTATCGCGTGAGGTGTTTAACAAGTCAGAAGTTGTGACTGAATCTTAAGAGGAATTTGTGTTAATTTCGCGATCGCACTTACGAATGTCTGTCACACCGAAGTCCGAATTAGTCGTTGCCCCGGCTGGGTAGTGCTTTTTTAGCTTTACCCATCTCCTTTGGATGGCACTGGCACTTATTGTGAAACAGGATGTAGCGGCAAATCCACTGCACGTAGATATCTTCAGTACGGTAGGCGTAGTGCTTGAAACGAAGGGCATCACGCACCTGATTCAGCAATTTCTTAGGAGGTGACTGCATAGAGATAAGTAGATGTCCTGTTATCTAATAGTCCATCTGCTCACCTCTGTAAGGAATCTGAAAATATGCGGAAAGATTCTGGCTATTCAGCTTGAGCAGCGTATTATGCGGAAATAATCTGCATAAGTAGTAAATTTGGGATTTTAGGCGGAAAGTTTCAGTCTATTAATAGTTAGGCGTTTCCTCGCATCTCGTGAAAAAGAAGCCCTCATGCAATATGTTTTAATCATCCACGAAGTCGCTGACTACAAAGCTTGGAAGAAGGTGTTCGACAGTGTCGCATCCATCCGACGCGACGCTGGTGAGCGGTCATTCCAAGTCCTCAGGTATCAGAACGACCCCAACCGGATTGTCCACTTCTCAATGTGGACTTCCATCGACGACGCAAAGCGCTTTTTTGAATCCCCGGAACTCGTCCAAATCCGAAAAGAAGCAGGCGTGAAGTCCCCGGAGTTCATCTACCTCGAACAACTCGAAGCAGGAACGCTCTGATGCAACACCCGGAAACGCCTAACCATCCACGGAGCGTCGCTGATCTTAAGCTCGTTATGCTACTGAGTCTTCGGTAAAGAGGCAACCGAAGGGCTATCTGTCGATGTTCAGGATTAAATTATTTTGAGGTTTCGGTAGGGCGGCAGGTGAAGGGTGTCTGCGGAGCGGTTTAAGCTTTATTGTGGTGCTCAGACCCTTTGCCAACTTGATAGGAGGACATCAACGTGACTGATGAACAACATTCTCTGCTGAAAGCATCAGATATCAATTCAATGGATGCGTTTGAGTTTCATCATCCGCTTAACCCCAATTCAGAAATTTATTTACGCTTCTTGGGGCGTGCTGTCGGCCTTAAACGCATTGGTGTAACAATTGCTCGCGTACCATCAGGCAAGGAATCTTTCATCTTCCACGCTCATCAGAATGAAGAAGAATGGGTTTACATTTTGTCGGGTCGGGGTATTGCGGAAATTGGAGATGTGGAATACGAGGTCGAGCCAGGAGACTTCATGGGCTTTGGGCTACCTCAACAACCCCATCATCTTCGTAATCCATTTGATGAAGATCTTGTATACCTGATAGGTGGAGAAGCAGGACGCTTTGATGTTGGCGTTTTTCCTCGGCTTGGTAAACGAGTGATTAGGGAGGGTGAGTCAGCTTACATATTTGATGAATCAGCGCTTCAACTTTTTTGGAGCAGCAAGCAATCTACTGAGGATTGATATCTCTTGGAGTGGTCGTGGCATAACAACCCTAGTGCAGCGGCCCCTTGTGGAGTTAAATAAAGTGTTGGCAACCGCTGACCAAGAGCGTTAGGCCGAAATTTGTTCTAAGTACAGCTAGGGTTCATAGAAAAGACTTGAGGGATCACAAAATGCAAAGCCAGAATATAGATTTAATCCGAACCCTCTTTCAAAGCCGCTTAGCGACTCTTGAGCATCTCTTGGAGTCAGCTCAAACTCATTTTTGTGATGACGAGTCGTTCCTTCAAAAGCGCATTGTGGCTGACATGCTTCCGTTCGGTACACAGATTGCTTTCACCTGCAATCAACCACACAACTTTGCTCTCTGGTGTAATGGCAAACCTGCGAATAATCTAGATCCAGAGGTCACATCTCTTGCACAGGCATACGAGCACATAACAAACACTAAGGAACTTCTTTTGGGTGTTAACGCTGAAGATGCAAAGCTAGCTGAGGTGACGCGCATTGACTTGGGTCAGAGCCTCTACGTCGAGTTGTCTGGTAATGCCTACGTGAATGAATTTCTAATTCCAAACTTTTACTTCCATATGGTCACGGCTTACGATATTCTTCGCATGGCTGGTGTACCAATTGGAAAACGAGATTACATGCTGCACTTGGTGCCATTAATCAGAAAGAATGAAGCCTAACTATTCAAATGCAGGGGACGGTCAAGAGTCACTCGCTCTAAATTCGGGATTATTGCCGCCGCTGATTTGAGCTGTTATGCTTCGGAACGAGCAGCGACGTACATCAAGAGGTTAAATCTACTCTGCATGCAAATCCACACAATGTTGTGGACAGCTGTTGTGTATTTTGTTTTCTGGATGCTCTAGGTTATGATAAAGCCCGTACAAGTGGGTGTCAACAGGACCCCAATTGCAGCTTTTTAAGTGGCTTTGGTGTCAGGGGTTAAAGCCGAGAGCGGCGTTTCAAGACAAGTTAAAACGCCGCTCTCATTTTTGTCTCTGGCTTCTACCCACGTTCAAGATTGCCACAGCTTAGGGCTGGATAATCCCCCTGACTACTAGGATTAACTATCAGATCTGCTGGATAACACCTCAAATCGGCGGGATTATCCGTCAAATATTCTGTTTAATCCCTTAAAATCTGGGTATTATCCCGTAAACCTGCCAGATAATACCGAGTATAAGGGGCTTATCAAGCGGCTCTGACGCTTAATATATAGTTAGGTATTCTTAAATTTGAGCTTGTATCGATGCAAGTAGGTTAGGCTGTGCAGCATCTAGACAAAGTACATTTACTTCTATGAAAGTTATTGATGTATTTGAAAGTATTGCGTCTTCTACATGGCAACGCATTCGCTTGGGAGAAGCGTATAAAGTCTCTCAGGGTGAAGAAACAATTACAGATATAAATCTTCTAGAGCTTGCTAGAGCTAACTGTACTGAAGTTCAAGTTATAAAAACACCAAAAGATAAGGAAAAATGCCAAGGTACAGATTGGGAATGGTGGATCGGAAACCATCGTTTGGGTTGGCTGCGTTATGCAGTTCAAGCTAAGAAAGTTGATCCTCGTACATCTCGATATAAGGTACTTGGACATAAAGTACATAGTATTCCGCAAATTGAAATTCTTGAGAAGTACGCTAAAGTAAACCATGCTATTCCTCTTTACTGTTTCTATAACTATCTTGATAGTAGTAGCTTGATTAGCTACTGGCGTTGTAATTTGCCTTACGAAGTTGAGCAATTTGGTTGTACAGTAACTCCATCAAAGCATGTACGTACAGCTCTCTCAGAAAGGGGAGCAAGAAAATTTGAATTTCTTCATACCTTCAATGGTACTAAACCCTGGCGTTGCTTAGTGTGTTGTCCTTTGATGCTTCAGGTTTATCGAACTGGTTCGGTCACTGATACTTCTTTGAATTTTGAAAATGTTACGGTTTATCAAACTTTACCCTCCGACCTGTCTGTTGCTCTTGAAACTGGTTTTTTAGAAAACTTTTCGTCTGATTTCTATAGCCGAGATTTAGAGATTTATCCCAAACGAATTCTTGTTGCCAACTACGAAGTTGATAATGTTTAACAATCCGCTTGGAGGGGACTGTCAAAGGTCTTGTTCTTGAGTTCAAGGTTGTTTGCAGCCGTTCAAGCCGAACGTTAGGCTCTGGAGCGAATAGCGGCGTACATCAAAAGGTTAAACCTACTCTACATGCAACTCTACGCAACGCTGTAGACAGCTGTTGTATGTTTGATTTTCTGGTTTCTCTGGTGGGTGTTCTAGGCTATGCCAACGCTCGCACAATTGGGCACCAACAAGAACCTAATTGCAAGTTATTAAGCAGCTTTGGCATTAGAAAGCTGAGGGCGGCGTTTCGAGTTAGTTGAAACGTTGCCCTCATTTTTATCTCTGCTTCTACCCGCGTTCAAGATTGCCGCAGGTTAACGTAGCTGACGCTAGGCTTAGAAACCCCTCGCAGAGCTTGACGCTTGGACTGCTTTGAGGTCATAGCGATCGCAGTTCATCACCTTGTCCCACGCCGCCACAAAGTCATTGACAAACTTCTGCTGCGAGTCTACACATCCATAGACTTCCGCCAGGGCGCGGAGCTGAGAGTTTGAGCCGAAGATAAGGTCAACACGGGTAGCGGTCCATTTCAGGTCGCCGGTTTTGCGATCGCTCCCCTCGAACTCATATTCATCTTCAGAGGTCGCCTTCCACGTCGTACCCAAGTCGAGCAGGTTTACAAAGAAGTCATTGGTCAACGTCTCTGGACGATGGGTGAAGACGCCGTGTTTAGATCCGCCAAAGTTGGCACCCAAAACGCGCAAGCCGCCCAAGAGAGCCGTCATTTGAGGGGCTGACAGACTCAGCAATTGTGCCCGATCGACCAGCAACTCTTCCAACGATTCACTGTGTTTGCCGCTAGTGTAGTTGCGGAACCCATCCGCTGTTGGCTCAAGTGGAGCGAAAGATTCGACATCGGTTTTCTCTTGCAACGCATCCGTGCGTCCCGGCTTGAAGGGAACCGTCACCTCGTGACCGGCATTTTTTGCCGCTTGCTCAATGCCTGCACATCCGCCCAAAACAATCAAGTCAGCAATCGAAACCTTCTTCCCGCCGGACTGCGAACTGTTAAACTCCTGTTGGATTCCCTCCAGCGTTTGTAGCACCGTTGCCAACTGCTCTGGCTGGTTAACTTCCCAATCTTTCTGTGGCGCGAGACGAATGCGCGCTCCGTTCGCTCCACCACGCATATCGGAGCAGCGGAACGTTGACGCCGACGCCCAAGCAGTCGAAACGAGTTGGGAGACAGATAGCCCTGAAGTCAGAATCTGGGCTTTGAGAGCGGCAATGTCCTGCTCGTCAATCAATTCATGGTCAACTGCCGGGATGGGATCTTGCCACAAGAACTCCTCCTGAGGAACCTCTGGACCGAGATAGCGCGATCGCGGTCCCATGTCGCGGTGCGTTAGCTTGAACCACGCCTTGGCGAACTGCTCTGCGAACTCATCCGGGTTGTCGTGGTAACGCTTCGCAATCTGGTTGTAGATGGGGTCCATCTTCATCGCCATGTCCGCCGTGGTCATCATGGGGGCGTGCCGTTTCGACGGATCGTGCGCGTCGGGTACCGTACCTGTACCAGCGTCGCCCTTGGGCTTCCATTGCCACGCGCCAGCGGGGCTTTTCGTCAGCTCCCAGTCATATTTGAACAGGGTTTCGAGATAGCTGTTGTCCCACTGCGTCGGAGTGGGAGTCCATGCGCCTTCGATACCGCTGGTGATCGCATCGACGCCGACACCCGTGTTAAAGGCGTTCTTCCAGCCGAGGCCTTGATCGATGATGGTGGCACCCCCAGGATCAGCCCCTACGTGCGTCGCTTCGCCCGCACCGTGACATTTGCCGAACGTGTGCCCACCGGCTGTGAGCGCGACTGTCTCCTCGTCGTTCATCGCCATCCGACCAAAGGTTTCGCGAATATCGCGCCCTGAACCGACCGGATCGGGTTCGCCGTCTGGCCCTTCCGGGTTCACATAGATTAGGCCCATCTGAACGGCAGCGAGGGGATTCAGGAGTACCCGATCTTCTTCGTAACGCTCATTGCCGAGCCAAGCTTTCTCAGAACCCCAGTAGATGTCTTCCTCTGGCTGCCAGACATCCACACGCCCGCCGGCAAAGCCTAACGTCTTGAAGCCCATCGACTCAAGCGCGCAGTTGCCGGCGAAGATCATGAGGTCGGCCCAGGAGATTTTCTTGCCATATTTCTGCTTGACCGGCCAAAGCAACATGCGCGCCTTGTCGAGGTTGGCATTGTCAGGCCAACTATTGAGGGGTTCAAACCGCTGGCTACCCGAACCCGCGCCGCCGCGACCATCACCAATCCGATATGTGCCAGCGCTGTGCCAAGCCATCCGGATGAAGAGCGGCCCATAATGACCATAGTCGGCTGGCCACCAGTCCTGGGAGGTGGTCATCAGCTCGTAGATATCTGCCCTCAAGGCAGCTAAGTCAAGACTCTTAAACTCCTCAGCGTAGTTGAATTCCTGACCCATAGGATTGGCCTGGGGGGTGTGCTGGTGGAGGATGCTCAGATTCAAATAATGCGGCCACCAGTCTCGGTTTGACGGCATATGACGAGGCTGAGATTTCTGACCGCCGCCCGTAAATGGGCATCCACTTCCGTTGCTCATAGTATTTTCCTATCGAGGTGTGTGGGTAGGTTTTTTGATGTACTGCGGGTATTGCCAACAAATAGCACATAGTAATTATTGGAATAATCGATGAGCAAATAATCGAAGAGAAATATAATCAACGTTATGATTTGAAACAATGAATTTGTGATTTGCAACAATTAGTTAGTTATCAATAACCCAAGAGTGCGATCGCGTTAGCGAAGCGGGAAGTACTCCAGCGCTGCATTCGCCCTACAGCTCTCCCTTGCATCCTACGGCAGGTGTTACCGAAGCGTCGCGCAGATTGCAACCCGATTAGTTAAGTTACTACCACAGTGTACTCATTGCGATCGCACTGATTGTTCATTATCGAATTAGATCAAACTTTGCCGAAGGGGGATGTTGAGTTTCCTTCTGTCAACCCAACCTATGGCAAGGGGCGATCGCACTAGACGGACAAGAGTGTCAGTTATGATGCAAGTATTGCCTGCCACAGAGGAATATCACCCATTACGATTCGTTGACGCCTAGATAAAGTGGAGCTAAGCGCTATGAAAGATACTGCCCAGATTACGGGTTTTCATGCTCATATCTACTTCGATACCTCCAGTCGTGATGCGGCGGCGCGTGTACGTGAAGGATTGGGCGCGTCTTTTGAAGTGCAACTCGGACGTTGGCATGATAAACCGATTGGTCCACACCCAAAGGCGATGTATCAAGTTGCATTCTTACCAGAGCAATTTGGCAAGGTTGTCCCCTGGTTAATGCTCAATCGTGAGGGATTGGATATTCTCGTCCACCCCTCAACAGGCGATGATGTGGGAGACCACACCGATCGTTCTCTGTGGTTGGGAGAGAAGCTAGAGCTGAATATCGAGATCCTAAGGGCGATTGGAATCCGCTAATAATGAGACAGCTAGTGGCGATCGCAGTTGTCTATCTCCCCTAATAAGGGTGTTATGGGGCGATCGCACTCCCATTCACAAAGTGAAGGCTAGCCCCATTTTCACACCTCTCGCCCAGTTCGGTACCTAAACTGAAAGCGATCGCCCAGCATCTGATCGTGTACCAGAAGTTGGTTTCCGTAGGCAATTAGCTTGCTTCATTTGTGAGTTGTGACGGTACACTAAGCTATCTATTTTGTCTTCGAGCGACAGTAACTCCTCATAATATTCCTGGGTTTCATCGGGTCAATAATTGATTCTTCGCAACGTGCGATCGCTTCTACTAAAAAGGTACGCAGCTCAGCCGTTCGTAACAAACTTTCAAAAAATAGCTGTAGTGCCAGTAAATCTGGGAATACTTATATAGATTACCGAAAGGTACTAGGGAACCTGAAATTCATCCAAAATTAGGAGTTCCGCTCCCTCACCTAAAACTATTTGTCATCGCAGCAAGGAAACTTCCATCAAGATGAGTAAAATTACGCTTTCAGAGCGCGTCCGCTACGGGTTCGATAATTTCATGGCTAGAGGTACTGTTGCTCTGATTGGCGGATTAGCCTTGACCTCTCTAGCCTTTATCTTTTTAATGGGGTTCTTGGTCAGCATCACCGGAGTTGCGCCGGAAGGAAGCGATCGCCTTGATCCTCTAGAAGCGATTTGGAGCGTTTTCATGCGGACTCTAGACTCAGGCGCAATGGGCGGCGATACAGGCTGGCTATTTCGGTTTGCGATGCTCTTTGTCACCTTTGGCGGTATCTTCATCATCAGTACCCTAATCGGCATTCTCAGTAGCGGCATTGATACGAAGCTAGAAGACTTACGGAAAGGACGTTCCCGCGTCGTTGAAACCGATCACATTGTAATTTTGGGTTGGTCGCTGCAAGTATTTACCCTCATCTCAGAACTCACCCTTGCTAATGCCAATCGACCCGGTACTTGCATTGTCATTCTCAGTGAAGAGGACAAAGTACACATGGAAGATACCCTTTCTAATATCTTGGGTAAACGTTCCAAAATTCGCTTAGTTTGTCGCACGGGTAGTCCCAGCAATATTACTGACTTAGGGATGGTTAACGTCCAAACGGCACGCTCAATCGTGATTCTAAGTTCATCCAATGCCCATGCTGATATTCAACTCATAAAAACTCTGCTGGCAATTACCAGTATTCCGCGCAGCGTGTCCCAGCCTTATCACATCGTTGCTCAAGTTCAAGACCCCAAGAGTTCCGACGTTGTTAGTCTAATCGGACGCAACGACATAGAGGTTTTACTGACTAACGATCTCATCTCGCGGATCGTTGTGCAAACCTGTCGTCAATCAGGCTTATCAACGGTTTACATGGAGCTACTTGATTTTAGTGGGAATGAAATTTATATCAAAGCAGAACCAACTTTACAAGGAAAAACCTACGGCGATGCGCTTTTAGCCTACAACGATTCTGCGGTACTGGGAATTAAACACGCTGATGGGACGATCCAGCTTAATCCACCGATCGACAGGTCGTTACAACCCAACGAACAACTTGTTTTGATTAGCGAAGATGACAGTACCATTCATCTGTCTCAACTATCTAATATCCCTATCGATCGTCAAGCGATTCAAGTTAAAGAGAAAAATGCGATCGCTGCCGCAGAAAACACCTTAATTTTGGGATGGAATAACCGCATTTCTACCATTATTCAACTACTCGATCGTTACGTTGCTCCCGGCTCCACCGTTACAGTCGTTGCTGAGTTTCCAGAAGCTGAGGTCGTATCAACTGAATCGCTCAACTTACAACAACAGACTGTGCGGTATTCTCAGGGAAATCCTACCGAGCGTCAGGTATTAGAAAGCCTCGACTTAACTAAATACAACCATGTTCTCGTACTCTGCAATACTGACTTAGAACCAGAGCAAGCGGATGCTCAAATCTTGATTACATTGCTTTATCTGCGGGATATTGCCGATCGCTATAAGTGCAATTTTCAGGTTGTCACGGAAATTTTAGATTTGCGAAATCAAGCCTTGGCGCAAGTGGCTCGCCCGGATGATTTTGTCATCAGCGAGCAAATTGTTAGTCGGCTGCTGGCTCAAGTTTCCGAACAGAAAAGCCTCAATGCTGTGTTTGCCGATCTCTTTAGTCCTGAAGGCTCAGAAATTTATCTTAAGCCTGTCGATGAGTATGTTGCGCTCGATCATCCCGTTAATTTTTACACAGTTGTTGAAGCCGCCAAGCAACGTGGTGAATCGGCAATTGGCTATCGTTGTAAAGCGGATGCTAATAATTCAGGTAGAGCTTATGGGGTGACGATCAATCCCAAAAAAGATCAACTGATTACGTTTGCCCCACAAGATACGATCGTTCTATTAGCGGAAAACTAAATTTCAGTTTCAATCTTTTTGTATTGATGTACGCGATCACCATTGACTTTCTCAAGAATTCCGACCCTATCCTGGGACGACTCATTGACCAAATTGGTGCGTGTCAACTGAACCAGTACGAACTGGAGGGAGACTTGTTCTTTTGCCTATCCCGGTCAATTCTCCACCAACAACTTTCTACCAAGGTGGCTAAAGTAATCCACCAAAGGTTTCTCCAGCTTTACCCAGACACTCTGTTTCCTTCAGCGCAAGATGTCCTCGACACGCCAGATGAAGTCCTTCGCGGCGTGGGGATTTCGCGCCCCAAAATCTCTTATATCAAAGATTTGGCACGTCACGCGATCGATGGATTGCCTACGCTTGAGGAGTTGGAAGTCATGGATGATGAGGCGATTATCAAAAGCCTAACGCGGGTCAAAGGCGTCGGACGCTGGACTGTGCAGATGCTCTTGATTTTCCGTCTCAAGCGCTGGGATGTTTTGCCTGTGGATGATTTGGGTGTACGTGCAGGTATTCGGAAACTCTACGGTCTTGAGGCACTTCCTGACCGCAAGACTACAGAACGTTTCGGACAAAGGTGGAAGCCTTATTGTAGTATTGCCTCGTGGTATTTGTGGCGCAGTTTGGAACTCAAGCCAGTTTGAGGACTGCTGGAAAAAGGGGGAAGATGCGATCGCTCCCACCGCTCATTCTCTAAATCCAGAGTGTGCGATCGCCCCTACGTTAAGATGTGAGTGAGCGGTAGCCGAAAGGGTTGTTATGAGCGAGGATGTTGAGTTGACGTGAGGAAACCCAATTTGCGGCGACGGGCTAGCTGCCCTGTTCCCTGATGGAGTAGGCTTAAAACTTAACTGCCCACTTTCAGTCAGACTCATGGAAGGTGGTATGAACAGCGAATCAACCCTGATCAAACAAATTGAAAGTCAGCTTGTTGACTTGGGCTATAACACCTTGTCCATAGTCAAAAATTTTAAGACACCGCTCGGTAGTGAGATTGACTTGTTAATACTCGATAATAACAAGCCTAGAGCTGTGATTGAACTCAAGTCAGGGCAAAGTTTTCCTCAAAGTTTAGATCCTACAGAGCTAAGATTCCATCCTGCTATCCGTATGGCTCAACGTTTTGCCAAGGAAGCTAGTGTTCCATATTATGCCGTAGCCAGTAGTGAACGCATTTTGTGGTTTGAGACGGATCGGGATGGCAGACCAAGATTGTTAACTAGACCAGTCTTTCCAACACAAGAGTACAGCGAAATTGAACGGGCATCTCCTGAAACCACCAGAGAATCCATCTCGCATATACTTTTTCGTCTAATAGATTTAGCTCGGCAAATAAATGATCCTTATAAATTAACACTATATACTTCAATAGCGATTTATGCCCGTATACTAAGCGAAATGGGTGACTCATCGTTGGAAAGAGCACTTAGTAATCCGAGTACTCACTCAGATGTTTTGCAATCGTTTAAAGACGAGATTCAATTGATGGAGTCACTGGATGAAGGAAGCGAATTCTTTTTCCAAGCTTTAGATATTCTCAGTCAAATCACCTTCCTTGAAGTGTCACCTAGCTATTTGCTTGCTGCCTTTGATGAATTTCTTCTAATCAGAAATCAGCTATATGCATTCCAGAAATGTTGAATCCTGATACAAAACTTTACATAGTTAGTTGCACTAAGTCTAAAAAGCCTAAGTTAGTCAACATAACATCATCTCCTCAAACCAATGGACATAACTGATTTTTTGACACATACAACATTGTAAATAGCGGAATTTATCTAATAGTGTATGACCCCATTGTTCGGGAATACATAAAAGCTGTAAAATTAGATAAGCTATCAAACTAACGTAAATTTGTATGGTAATACCATTGACGTTTTTTGTAATTAATTTATCGAGTTTTAAGTGCATCTTTAAAAACTTCCATAATAATTCAACTCGGTCGTGCCTCAACGAAGTGTGGGTATAATCGCTAGGTATTGATAGACAATTCCCTCTTCACATATGCAATGCCCTCTGTGCGGTCACACCAGAACTCACAAACATGGAAAAACTGACATCTTGCACCATTCTCAAGAAGTGGGGTTGCAAAGCGGGTAAAAATCTGAAAAAAAGGGCGTAGAGAAAAATTCAAAAAATGGTCAATGCTAACCATCCTGAGTTA
>NZ_JAMPKJ010000103.1 GCF_039962115.1 Funiculus sociatus GB2-C1
TGTGGATACGACCATTCTTGACCGTTTTGGAAGACGCACAAATGGGACACGCAGGCATGGGAGGAGAACAGCAAGAAACTCTACTCCTCTATCATTACATCTTGAGCACTACCAAAGTTCGTATTGCTGCGCGGCATCTGGGTGCGCTCTCAGGAAGTCTCGAAAGAGGATGTGCGATTTCCAAAACTCACTGTCTACAAGCACTGAGTGAATTTGGTGAGTGCGAGGCATTCCTCGGCGGAAGTAGTGCCGTCCGGGAATACCCAATTCACCACAGTAGAGGTAGTCTTGCGCTTCAAGACTGGAAATCTGAGCTGGACTCGGTGGTAGTTGTTTTAGACCTAAAATGATGTCGAGGTGAGTGTGAACGTAAAGAAATGTTAGGCGATCGCACACTCCAATCTTTCCTATGATTTCCTGAAATATTAGGAGTTGGTGAGGAATCGAGCTATCCCATTTTAATATCAGAGATTCATCATCCTCAAGTTAGTGCTGAAAGCAACATTTAAATTTTCTAGGGAGTCAACCAGCCACTTTGTTTTGTCTTTGGTGTAATCCTCATAGTGTTTAAATAGAATCGCCAACTTCTGTTCTAAATAGGGTTTTACGTGGTGACAAAGCAACACAATCTTGAGTAGAAGACCAATAGTGGGTGTAATGCCAAGATTACTGGTAAGGTCTAAAAAGATGTAGTGCTTGGGTTGCTCAGCACTTTCCACTACCAATAAATCAAGTAATTTTCTACAAGTTTTCACGAGCAAAATCGGGCTGAGTCTCTGAGTATCGTACTCAACCAGAGTATTTTGCAGATGCTTCTGTAGCTTCTGATTGAACTGATGATTGCCATAATTGATGTTAGTTGAGGCAGTCAGGTATTCATCATACAACTCTTTCTTAAACGTTCGGTAACAGGGAGTCCAACGGCTGGAGGTGCGGAACCGTTCAGCTAAGTCCTTGTATGTATTAGCTCCATCCACTTTGCCTGTAAACTGTTGGATGGCAATATTCAGTTCATCGTTGCTCAATAGGGTTGGGTTTTTTACACTTCGCGAATTCTTTGGCAATTGTTGATAGGTAATGTAGTGAGATAAATTGATGTCAAACTGCTGCTGTTGTTGAGTTTGTCTTGACTTGACCTTTTGTCGCTGCTCATCAGTGCTGTCATTGGTAAGAAGACAAGGCTCATAAATAAAGGGATATCTATCCAGAAAAGTTCTTAATCGTCGGGATTCTACATTATTACTCTCCTCACTCTTCTGACTAAACTGTTGAGTTCGATATCGCAGTACCCGATATTGCTCGGTTTGCCTAAAGCACTGCACGAGTTGGCGCAGGCGCTGCGTTGTCCGGGAACGGGCTAATTGTGTAGGAGGAGTTTCAAACAGCGCAATCAGTTTAGGAATAGCTTCTTTGAACCGGGGATTGTTTTCCCAGTGGTTGATCGGGATGTAGCAGCTACGGTTAAGGATAAACTTAAATTCTTGATCAGCCAAATCTGAGGATACAATCCTCTCTAGAGCTTGCCAGACTTGAGAGGAACTGTCTTCCATTCCCTCAATAAACAGACGGCGAAAAAGCTCAATCAGTTGATTAGGGGGTTCGACCTTAACGTGGTCTAGCAAATAGGTGTATAACAGTAGCTCTTCTGGAGTAGCCTGACGATTATAGTAGTTTGACCAAGAATCAGTCACGGTCAGCACCTCATGATGTAAGGAATGGGATAAAGCGAGACCAACTAAAGCTGTAAATGTACTACATTATAAGCTGTTTAATTTCCCTAAAATATTCAAATATTTGCTCGGTGTTCAGACAACTAACCTCTTAAGAGTAAACTCTATACCTATAGCTTGTTGGTTAGTTCATCCGGCGTGAGTAGCAGCAATTACAGAGGCAGCAACAGTTACACCACTTGGCTTATAGGATAGAAAGTTGAACAGGGGAACGCTTTAGCCTTCTGTGCCAAGCTAATGACCTAACTTGTGCTAACTCAATTGCAGACTTGTGCAATTGAGTTAGCACAAGTGTGAAATGTATTGCCTAGCTGATTCATATCCCTGATAAAAATTAACCACTTTTATCGTTTAGAGCGACGATTTTTCTTATCATTCATCGATTGGTAGAGCTGATGGCAGGAGAGAGTTTTTTACGAATTTTGCCATCTAGATAATATTTGTTTCAAAAATATATGGATCTTCCCCTGCCAAAAACTTGTGGGGAAGTGATCGCCAAGGGCAGCCGTTGTGCAGTAAGTAGAAAATTCCATTCACAATCTCACCCAATGGCACTTATGCAGTGCCGTATCAAGAGTATTCAATCGCTCCTAAAACTCTTAACGTTGCAATAGTTGCTTCTGTTATCCCTGTAACGCCCGTGATGTTCATGCCATCGTAGGGTTTGTCAGTTTTCAAGGTTTTGAGGCATTCACCGGTTTCCACATCCCAAAGCTTAATCGCTTGGTCATGACTGCCACTGACCAAGGTACGCCCATCGGGACTGAAGCTAACAGACCAGACTTGGTTGGTGTGTCCGGATAGAGTTTTGAGAGATTCTCCCGTATTGGCATCCCACAGATGCACTGTCTGCTCGTTACTACCACTGACCAGAAGTTGACCATTGGCGCGAAAGCAAAGGGCATCAATGCGCTCGGTATTCCCCTGCTGAGTTCTTAGGCATTCTCCTGTGCTAACTGACCACAGTTTCACCGTTCGGTCATAACTGCTACTAGCCAGAGTTTGCCCATCTGGACTAAAGGTGAGAGTGTGGACTCGGTCAGTATGTCCCCGTAGGGTGTGGAGGCACTCCCCAGTGCGAACATCCCAGAGCTTCACAGTTTGGTCGCTACTACCGCTAGCGAGGATTTGACTGTCAGGACTGAAAGTGATCGCCTTAACGGTGTGACCTTGTAGGGTCTTGAGGCATTCCCCCGTGCTAATATCCCAAAGTTCCATCGTCTGGTCATCACTGGCGCTTGCCAGGGTACGACCATCGGGACTGAACGTGATGGATTGGACTGAGCGAGTATGGCTGTGCAACGTTTTGAGGCACTTCCCACTATAGACATTCCACAGCTTTACCGTCTGGTCATCACTGCCACTAGCGAGGATGCAACCATCGGGGCTAAATGCCACCGAACAGACCCAATCCAGGTGCCCTTGCAACGTTCTCAATGCTCGACCCGTGTTCACATCCCACAACCGAACGGTTTGAGGTTCGCTAACACTTGCCAGGATTTGACCGTCGGGGCTAACGGCAAACGACCAAACCTGATGTCTGTGACCTCGTAATGTTCTCAAAGCTTGACCTGCATTGACATCCCATAACTGCACCATTCGCTCAGTGTAACCAATGGCAAGGATTTTGAGATCGCGACTAAAAGTAAGGGAGCAGACATGAGTGTCAAATCCCTGTAGGGTTTTGATACATGCACCCGTGCTAACCTGCCAGAGTTTCACTGTCTGGTCATCGCTGCTGCTGGCGAGGATTTGACCATCAAGGCTAAAGGCAACAGCCCAGACAGAATCCTCGTGACCCTTGAGACGGCGGTAACATTGACCTGCTTGGATATCCCATAACTTCACGATGCAGTCATCACTGCTACTAGCGATGAAGCCACCATCGAGGCTTTCTCTTTCAGAAGACTGTGCCAACGGGTAGGGTTGCTTAGCGAAGGCGATCGCCCACATCCAGTTCGTGTTGCCAGAAAATGTTTGCAAGCATTGACCTGTGCTGATATCCCACCGTCTGATTGTTTGGTCATCGCTACCACTCGCCAGCGTATAACCATCGAGACTGAACGTAACGGCATGAACGCCCTCAGTATGTTCTTGGAAAGTGTGAATACATTGCCCAGAACTGACATCCCATAATTTCACTGTTGTGTCATCACTACCGCTAGCCAGTGTACGACCATCGGGACTAAAGCAGATGCAGTTAACTCGGTCGGTATGCTCATGCCAGGTGCTAAGGCATTCCCCTGTGTTCAGCTCCCAGAGTTTTATGGTTTGGTCATCACTGCCACTGGCTAGGGCCTTACCTTGAGGACTAAAAGCGACTGACTTAATACAACCGGAATGCCCCTGACATCGCCATAGTTGTGTCCCATCTGCAACTTGCCACAGCAAAATCTTGCCATCTTCATCTCCAGTAGCTAGTTTGCCATCTTGTCCAAGAGCTACGGTGAGATGATTCCCTAAAGTTTTAGCAAATACAGACGTGGATAGATCGGCGTTAGCAAAATTCACATTTTGCAAACAAACATCTTGTAGATAGGCTTGCCGAATTGTCAGATTGGAAAAGTCATAGTCAGTTAAATCAATCTGCATGTAACAAAGCAGATTGATAATATTTCCTCCTGAATATCCCCTTCTCAGATGATCTCGTAGACCAGACAGAATTTGTTTTAATCGGGTTTCAACATTAGCTTTGCTACTAAGAGCAGTCACAAGCCTATCTGCTACTTCTCTGAGGATAAGATGAGTTTGAGTTTCCCTAACGTAGTCTTTTGTGGTTGCTTTCACTAAAGCATGACTGTTAAAGAGTACAATCTCGCCCGTCTCGATCTCATGACATGCTTGCTCGATCAATCGAGCTGTCACGTATTCCATCACCAAATTTTGCAGGGTAAAGCTGGCAGAAACATTTTCAATTAAAGATCGCTGCCTTAGGGATGTTAGTGCTTCCAGGAACTTGGGGGGCGAGACAGGCGGGATAATTTGCTCTCGTAACTCTGAAGTCGAAATTGGTTCTCGCTCGATCGCCAGCCAGTACATTATCTGCTGTTCTAAAGCGGATAAGCGATTGAACTGCTCGTCTAATAATACGCGAATGCCATCGAAAACAATTAATTCTTGTGTTAAAAACTCAGAAATGTCACCAGAATATAACTCTCGAATGGTAGTCGAAACTAGCCTTAATGCTAAGGGATTGTATCCACAGCGATTAATCAATTCTCTTTCTTGGTCAGATGAGCTAGACAGAGATAAACCTGTTGCCCGTAAGATAGATAACCCATCTACATCCTGCACACCCCGTAACGCCAATGAACGAACGGGTAGTGTTTCTCCTTCTAATGCCGCCAATTCTTTAGGCTTTTCCCGACTGGTGAGTACCAAGCAACTTTGATGGGGTGATTCTCCCACCTGCCGGATTAACTCACCATAATCCTCATATCCGTCTCGATAGTAACCCGTGCGATCGCCTTCCAATAAAATTGATTCCAAATTATCCAGTATCACTAGACACCGATGCTGGTGCAGATGCTCGCGCAGTTGTGATATTTGACCATTTATATCTTTTGATAAATTGGTATTGCGCTCGTCTGATAGGAATTGGATGAGCTCTGCCAGAATTTTGGTAAGCGGTGGAGCATTGCGGAGACTTCGCCAGATGACATACTCAAAATCTTCCTGAATCTGTTGAGCTAACTTCACAGACAAAAATGTCTTGCCAATTCCTCCAATGCCCAATAGCGCTACCAAGCGACAGCGTTCCTCGACAATCCACTGTTCTAGCTGAGTAATCTCTTTAGTCCGTCCATAGAAAATTGATACATCTGGTACTTTCCCCCAAGAGCAACGCCTATCAGCTTCTGGTTTTTGAACTATAGTCCGATTGACAATTTCTTTCCAATCTAGGGTTAGAACTGCACAGTAAGCCCTGAATGAGGGAGTCTTGATAGGCTTTCTGCCAGCTAAAAACCGACTCCAGGTTCCAGGGGAAATTCCGTGAGCATAAGGGGGGCCTGCCTGCCAGTTCGGATCTAAGTGTCTGCTGGCTTCCTCAAGCCACCTAGGATCGTCCCTAATCCACCCTTTTTCCTGCCGAGCTTGCCTAATTTTTGCTAGTCCCTGCTGAGAAGCTCTAATACTCGCCATAGATGAACCAAAGCTTTGCTGCTCTTCAGATCAATTTAAGATCAGTTGCTTACTGATCTTAAACCGAGTTCGGAGTGAATTAGCTGCCAAGGGAGGAAATGTTTTGCATTGATAGAGCAAGTGATTACAGACCAACGAGATCTATGGCTGATCTGAATTCGATCTGGCGAAGCCTTGATGTATGAAATACCTTGGAGATGTGAAGTTAAGCAGTTCAACCATCCAACGATTCAATGCCACCCCAAAAGGGAGTTGAATCAAAAAACAACGTCTTTCAGGAGTTTTCTCATGTTAAAATATGCAACATTCGCTTCGGTATTACTACTGACTTTTTTGCCATCAAATATTGTATTGGCACGCGGTGAATTTACCAAAACATGTTCAAATATAACCTTAGAGGAAGGTCATTTTTTGGAAGCTAATTGTGAAACGAATAATGGAGGTCGTGCACAGACTGGTAGAAGTATAAATAATTTAATAGCAAACAGAAATGGAAAGTTAGTTTGGAGTCGGAATGGCAATTACATCGCAACTAGCCAGAATTGTGATGTAGATTTTCAATCTAATAGAACATTCTTGGAGTGTGATACCCGTAAATCAGATGGTAGCTGGACATCATCAACTTTGGAGTTAGACCGCCATATTGCAAATATAAATGGAAACTTGAGAGTCGAATGATGAATTGCAATGACTAGAGAGCTAAAAAAGGACTTTGATAAGCCTTAGTGCCCTTACTGCGGCTCTGTTCAGGTTCAGAAATTTGAGAGAGTTGACAATTGATTAGCGACCGTACTTGTGAGCCAATACAAAGCCCCTGTCTAACGGTTAGACAGGGGCTTCTTTTATTGTGGGGGATAGTAGAGCTTTGTCTGTGAGTCATACTTCCACCCTGTGCGTTGCTCAAGGTATTCCTGAAAGGACATCTCCCTGCGCTTAACTGTTTCTGGTAGATAATATCCCAGTATCTAGGAGCATCGCGCCTACTTACAAACATTCCCATCCGGCATCGTCGCCCCAGTCAAATTGACATCACTCAAATCTGTTGCCTCAAGATTCGCACCCGTTAAATCGGCACCGCTCAAGCCAGTGCGATCGCCCGCTCTTGTAGGTTGGGTTTCGTGCCTTAACCCAACCTACCATCGTCTTGGGGAGGATTGTAGAGAAATCAAATTGCAACTTAAAGTTGGGTGGAGCGATTGCGAAACCCAACCAACAGAAAAGAGCGATCGCTAATTTTGTAGAGACAGCCTTAAAAGTCAAGCGAAAGCGAGTGTAGGACGGATGATGATAGTGCGATGTTTGCTCTTCCAAGTGCGATCACGATTACGAATAATACAAAAACCGAGTTACCATCCGGAGATGGAACCAAAAGATAAAAAATACTTTGACTCTAAAAGCCAGGGGACTGGCTAGCATCAAAAAATTAATTCGCAGTCGTCTCACTGTATTCAATTCATCTTTTAGGAGTTGCAGCTAGTTACGCTCAGTTCTATCAAAAATTCAAGTACAGCAACCTGGGGCGTTCACATTTTTGGCAGCGGTTCAGGAGTCCTGCTCGATAAAACCAGAACCTTCGATTAGAGTTGAGAGAGGATTTTCTTCCATTCCGGAATACATGCTTAACCTGTTCCCCAAATTTTCAGTGGCGCTCGCTACTGCCGCTCTCGGTGCTGCGATCACAAGCATTCAAGCCCAAGCATCTATCGTTACCTATGACTTCACTGTTAACGTGACTCAAGGGTCATTAGCTGGACAATCATACAGTGGAACATTTAGCTACGATGATTCAACCTTAAAAGGCACTGGAGTTGAGAAATTAGGGATTGAGCAGGGATTAACCATTTGCATGAATTATTTCGGACGCAATTACACAGAAGCAAGCGATCGTGACTATCCCAAATTTCCAACGCTCGTGTTTGAGAACGGTGAAATCAACCAACTAGACTTTTGGGTACAGCCCCAAAACCGTGTAGTCTGGTGGAACTTACCTGGATGGGAAGTTAAGTTATCAAAGCGGCAAGCTGGTAGTGACGTTGCAAATTGCCAAGAACGCTAAAAGAATGTTTGAGAAGTAGAAAGGCTCTTAGTGAGACTAATCTGTCAGTAAATAAAGACCCTAACTGCCAGATTTGAGAGAACAATACAAATTTGATTGGCGCTAATGAGAGGGTGCAGATACTGCCTATATCCTCTTATTGTCGTTATTTATAGCAGTCTTGATTTGAATGAATCATAGTTGTTTTTAGGCAATTAAAAATCACTGTAATAGGGAGAATTACTGGAAGTAATAAGAGGATGCCTGAGAAGTCAAATATTATGCCAATCGTCTGAGCCAGATACGGATCATGCCACATAGATAAACGCAACGGAAGTTTTCGGCAGAATCTCATAATCTTTAATATTGAGACCCGGCTGAGAATGCTTCAAAGCAGCCCCATAAGCCAGTTTCTCATTTTGTTTTAAAGCTATAATTTTGAGACAGTCTTAAACTGCTCCACCCAATCATCTTCACCACATTGGCTCCTGCGGGAATGGACTTACTCCTAGATTTGCGATACTACAAGCTAGGTTAGTCGGCACGGGTGAAGTCGGAAGGATATATCCCGGACTCTGACAACAAGATAGTTTATTGTAAATTTAGCTCCAGTAGGAGCCAATTGGCTCCAGCTCTTTGAGAAGTTCCTGCTGTTTTCGAGCGAGTGGGGGCTTTAATAATTTCCTTTATCTGTGTCAGCGTGTTGATCGGTTTAGAGAGGTGTTTGGAGCGATAGGAGAAATCTTTTAAGCCGTGCAAAATTAAGACTGGGATAAGAATTTGATTTACTCCTCCTTACTAATTAGCGCTACAGCTAGGGCTAAATCTTCCGGGGAAGGTTCGCAATAACGCTTTGTAGTTTCCAGACTTTCATGCCCAGCTAGAGCTGCAACCATTTCCAAACCAACACCAGCGTCAATTAAATTTTTACAAAAGGTATGCCGGAGAGAATGAGGTGATAAATCTTCCAAATCTCCTTTGTATTTTTCAATCAGACTTTGGATACCGCGAGGGGTGAGTTGTCCCCGCTGCCCAACAAAGATGGGTATTACAGTTCCACGATTTTTGTAATAACCGATTTCTATTAGTGCCGACTGAGCATCATTGTTGAGTGGAATCTCTCGACGCTTCGCCCCCTTACCGGATTGCACAATTAAGATTGCTTTTTTGGGTGTGATTTTGATATCAGACCAGTGAAGGTCGCAAAGCTCAGAAACTCGTAGTCCGGTATTCAACAGTAATCTGACAATTACCAAGTCGCGCTCTTGACCACCCTGCTCTACCCTGGTGAGTAATGCGTGTTGTTCTGTGCAATTAAGCCAGCGAATTCCGCGTCGATTTTCTTTAACGACTTTGGGGATTTTAGGAACGGATGGAATCATCCCCGCGGACATCGCCCAGTTCAAAAACACCTTAATGGTAGTTAGCTTGCGGTTGATACTTTGGGGTTTAAGCGAATGACTTAAATAGCGCTTATACTCTAGCAAATCAACCGCCGCCACTAAGTCTGGGAAAAATTCCAATTTTTGCTGGAATTCAAACCATCGGATAAAAGCATCAAGGTCGCACAGATAGTTGCGAATGGTTAGCGGACTGCGCTCATTTTCTTCAAGAGAGCGACGGAATCCATTTTTACATCGCGTCGAATTATACGCAGAGTTCTTTTTTCGATATTTGCGGAGGTCGGTGACTGACATGAGGCATCTGGCAACCAAGTGTGCGTAATTCACAAATTATATGCACAGAATGGGTCGGCGATAAGGAAGCCGTCGCTCAAAAACAGCAGAGGCTTTTCAATGACTGGGCACCAATGGGGACAAGCTGGAGTGCAATAAAAAACTACCTCCTTGAAAGATGGGGCAGTAGGATGTATCCAGCCTAGATACTGCATTCAAGATTCAGGATTCAGGTTCTATTTGAATTTATCTCAAAGGATAGGTTGTGGATAAAAATCAAGAGCAAAATAATGTCCCAAAAGGGGGCACATTTCGGTTCAATTCTTAGCGGGTAGAATTCCGGATCACGGACTAAGACCAAATTCTGGCTTTGTCACACCGCAGGTTCTTATCTGGCAATGAAGGGATACGACATGAGAAAGATTCAAGATTATTTGGGGCATTAATAAACAGAGGCAGTCACGCTTGCTTAAGGTGTGAGGAAGATTTGGAATATTAATTGTCGCCATTGTTTTCCTTGGCTGCCCAAATTATTAAGCCTCTCTCGCCCAACTCCTCCAGGCTGCTAGAATTCGTGAAGCAGCTTGATACAGAAAAACTCTACAGTCATCATGGTGCAGACGGCACCACAACTACATCGCCTTCCTGCAACCTTATATCTTGGCTCAAATCTCCTTGTGACAAAAACTTCATGAGATCCACGTTGATGATGGTTGGTTCTAAACGGTTACTGGTTTGCCGACGAACTTGAACCTTACGAACATAAGCATATTCAGTGATACCCCCAGCCATTTGAATCGCTCGCGTGACAGTAGGCAACTGCTCTTGCATTATGGAACTCCCATCTATTTCTACTACTTCAGGGAGAAAATAAGCGCCAGGGCGCTGCACTTCACCAATGACTCCAATATGGATGCTTTGCACTATTCTTGGTTGAGCGTTCGGTTGAGCCTTAACCAATTCGCGTGTCTGTGAAGTAGTAGCATCGACAATGGGGTTAGCTGACGCTGGGATAACCAGCATAGCCATTGATAAAGCGGCACCTGAGAGTCCTATCAAAGTTTTGTATTGCATGAGAGCTACTGCAAAAAGTCTGAGACTTTATTTTCCCCTTTGAGGACGATAATTATTCGCTCGAGTTCCCAAAAACGCACGCCACGCAAATACTCCCATAGAGTTGAGGTTGCCAGCATCAACAAACAAAGGCAGTCCCGCTTACTTAAGATGTGGGTAATTTATTTATTGCTCGTCGCACTCAACCTTACCGAAATTTCAAGCACAGCACCCAGTGTTTAAACATTTTATATTTTTCAGCTTTACAGATATATGCCGCCATTGTCTGAAGCTTCCAAGTCATCAACTTGGGATGAATCAAGAAAATCCGTTTCTACATCGTCATATATAAAAATACCGATGTATCAGCAAGCGGCGCAATCTAGATAGACTTCTTTAGCCTCGAAATCTAGTGCCGTATTCTTGCTTTAGCGCATCCATACCCGAAGAGCTATACACACCCGACAATTTGGCTTTTTGAGAATGGTGCGAGATAGGAGTACAAACGGGTTGCACTACCCACCCTACGTTTAATTATGTTGAGCTACTTAGCTTTTTCTTCACTAAGAAGCCTAGACCTAGAACACTCAGCCCCAAGGTTGTACTTCCCTCCGGAACAGACTTAGGAGGTTGTTCCCCGTCTAGTAATGTATACCTTACCTTTCCCAGGGGCGATGGACCCTGAGGGGGGGAACTAAAATATATAGTCTTCCCTTGGATCATAAAAGTTCGATAACGACTGTACGTCAATCCTAAAATTTCTCCTCCCAAGAAAGACACAGTTTCTACCCTATCTTGCCCATTGCAACAATCAGGCCCTGTCAGCTGAGGTATCCCATTTAATATAAAAGAAAGGTCACTAACTGGAACTGTTTCAAGTTCTATTCCGGTGAGGGATGAATTTTCGTAGTTAAAAAAACCAAACCCGCTCTCGAAAAACTCATTGTTAGGGCCTTCAACGTCATACACATCAAAACGATATTTGATTGTAGCTGCTTGGCTTGGTTTGGTTAAAATTGTAGCCAAGCTTAGGACTACACCAGCAGTTGCAATAGCTAATTTGCTCAGGATTATGTTTGACATTCTTGTTCCTTTTAAAACTTCCTAAGCCTGGATTAGGCTTTTTACTCTCTGTGGTTTGTCTCACTCGACATTGTAATCCCTTAAGACAGCAACATTGCGTATTTGTACTGAACCTTCATCATAAAAATATAAAAGCCAACAAGTAAATTGATATAAATACCAGGGTAAATACACAAATTCCAATCTGTTGAGCGCAAAATTATACTGAGGTCAGTCAAGGAATTAATTATTAGAATAACTAGGAAATAGGTAAGAGGAAGAATAGAGAGGCAAGCTTAGAATAGGTAGTTCAAAGAACTTAATCTTACTTAATAGACGTAATATGAAATTTTAGTAAACTCATATCTCGCACTAATAAATTTTGATACCAATTTCCGGTTCTTAGAGTCGGGGTTGCATTGGAAGATGTTAGTCAACAACACGCATACAACCAACTGAGGGAGGAGAGTCTGGAAAGCTTGCTTGATTTTATTTGTCACCAATCCGGGCAGTATAGTGGGCTGGATAGAGAGACAAGCGAGTGTGCGCCAACAGATAAGCCATTAACGATAAAATTAGCCAGCGATACATCCCTAATTTGGCTGGTTGAGCTTTCACCGTGTAGCCCAAAGCAATGCTTAAAAGTTTTAAACCAGTCTTTACGAGATGCTAGTGAATCTACATAAATCTCGCATTAAAGAGATTGAGGGAAAACAAAAAAGGACAAATAAATCCGTCAATTTCTCTAAAGCTGGTGTTTGAATTAATGCCTGAACCAAAGATGCGGTATTTGTTTTCAGAGTTTAGAGCTAGTGAGTTTGATGAACTGTACCAAGAGATATCTCAAGTTTTTGAGATATCAAAAGAGCAATTAAACGCTTTATACCTAATAATGCGTGAAGAGTTAGAGAAAGAAGGGTATCCAGAACACACACTCAGTCGGAATATTTTTCTTCCTAGCGATGAGAGATTCCAAAAACGTTATGATGATGCCTTAGTCATCGGAGTTGATATCCCTAGTATTCTTGAGCTTGACAATGGTGTAAAAGAAAAAAAAACGGTAGCGATTCTTGGACAAGATCCATTAAGGAGAAGTGAGGCAAGAGTAGAAGAAATTAGTATAGGTACACCCTACGCTCTCCATTTAAAGAACTGCCGTGAAAAACTACGAAACACCCGACTATACTTTGACTTAATCAAGGTGCTACTAGAGTCGGGATATCGGGTTTACTTGACAGACGTATTCAAAGTTTGGGTCAGCTCTTCTAACGGTCAATCCGGTATCCCCTTGAGCCAAAAAGACTGCAATCGTTTCATTAATCTATTAAAAGAGGAACTAGAAATATTTGAACCACTTGCTGTCATCACCTGGGGACAAATTGCTAGTAAGACTGTTAGTGGTATAGATTTAAAGATTAAACATTTAGAATTTCCTCATCCAAGTGGTGCCGCCAATGGAACTTGGAGGAAAATTATGGGCAAATCACCTACACGAGAAAATCGAATTAACTATTGGAAGCAAACAATCTTTGATTACTTAGGCTCGCTGACATCTAAGAAAGGGTGAGGTTCAGAGGTGGGGTCGGAATACTGGACTTCTTAGCGGCAGAATTTTTTATACATCCTTGACGTAGAAAATGCGGGTGAACGTTTTGCAAAAGCCAACCGACTCATACAACCGCAACGCATTATTCGCATTTTGGGAATCGACACCAAGCTTCGCTGTATCCACACCCGCTGCTTTCAACTGATGCAGTCCCGCAAGCAACATAGCTCGTCCCAACCCCATCCGGCGAAAGCCGCGCCGCGTACCAAGGATACCGATCCAACCTTCATTGCGTCCGCTCCGGATGTTATCCGCAGTAGCGATATGGCAGTGACAGTAGCCAACAAATGTCCCGTCTGGAGAAACTACAATTAAATCGTGTTCCGGTCGATAATCAGGATCCCTTAACCAATGCTTGTGTTCCTCGACTGTTAAATCGAAGTGATTCCAGTGGTCGAAAAAAGACTGATTGTGCAGTTCCACCCAAGCTTCCGCATCTTGTTCGCCTTGAGAGTGGCGCAGTACAAATCCTTCTGGAAACTGCGGTTCAGGAATCGGAAGATAAAGCGATCGCTCCGCGTCTGCTACAAGCCTGCGCTCCATTGTTAAAAAGTACCTGTCAGCTGTGAAACTGCAACTATCTAACAAAGCAATGCGTTCAGCTTGGTCATTGCGGGTGCTAGAGCGTAGCTTGACACTCATCCCTCGCTCCCGACTAACTTCCCGCATCCGTTCCTCACCCCAGGCAATAATCTGCATTTCCAGATTGCTACCACGCGCGTTCGGATGGACGCGAAGCCTCAGGAAACCCTCAACGACGGCTGCTTCGTGTGGCGGAATCCACATCTGACCGCTGCCTATTAGCTGACCGTTGCCATCCTCCCACAATCGTATATTGCGCTCTTTGTCAAACGATGGTGACTCAAAAGCCTGCCGCAGTTCGGCGACAGAAGTGCCTTGGTCTAGGCGATCGACTGCTTCGCAGGCGTTAAAAAGGTGAGCGATCGCTTCTAAATCCGCTTCCCCTGCATAAGGACGCATTGTTAAAGTAATCATAAAATTAGCTTAGATGCCTACATTGCCGTAATTTCGGCAATTAAAGTTGCAATTCACTACAGGCACACTATAAGCAATTGCGGAAATAACACCTCACCTGATTGGGTGGCAAGCTGACATTGTAGCCGATACTTTGCAATCGTAATCTGCTTGCAGCAGCGCTTGCAAAGAGCGCATCTCGTAGTAAAGCAGCGGTCGTCCATTGACGATTTCCCGCCTGGTTTGAGACATACCAAGCCTCTCAAGTACCCGAATCTATCCCACTAATATCAAAAGAGATGGGGAAGTAAGGGCGGTACTGGTTATTTTAAAGTCCAGATAATGAATGGCTGCGGCTCCCTATAGATATCTAAGCTACTGGAGAGTCAGTGTAATTAAAAACGACCTTGGGCTGAGTAGACCACCCGGCAACCGGCACTGAAG